>NZ_JBHZPI010000017.1:0-134652 GCF_042788025.1 Paenarthrobacter sp. YIM B13468
TGGAATGACTCGATGGCAGGCGTACACGGCCGTGCTCTTCCCCCAGGCTATCCGGATAGCCCTGCCCCAGTTGGGCACCGTTGAAATGCCAGGCAAAGGTGGGGGTGACAATTTGATAAATTATTCAGTTTTCCGCGACACGAAATGCGGTCAGTTGTTTCAAGTTCCAGTTTTTGCATTCACGGAGTCAATCTGATTGAATCTCCAAGGCGTCGTCGTCCCTAAATGTAAGCGAACTGTATTAGGCCAAGGTAGGAACTTTATGGCAGTGTCCAGGGTCGAACCCACTACTGTGAACTAGGAGCATCTTTGGACCTGTTACTGCATGCTGATGATATTCACGCGTCCTACGATCAAAGGCGCATCCTCAAAGGCGTTGAACTTTCACTCCACCGCGGCGAGATCCTGGGATTAATCGGAACCAACGGTGCCGGCAAAACAACTCTCATGGGTGTACTGTCCGGATCCCATAAGCACGATAGCGGGCAACTCATGCTGGCTGGCGAGAAATATGGACCGGATTCGATGGAGGAAGCCCAAGCTTGCGGCGTGGGCCTCATCCCGCAGAATTTCCGGCTCAACTCTGACCTGACCGTCGCCGAGGCAATTTTTCGGGAAACTTTTCAAGCCGATAAATCCCATGATGAACTCCGGGTTCAAGCAATCAAACTCATCCAGGACGTCGGAATCACCTTGGATCCCGACGTAAAAGTGGGCACTCTGATTCGTGCCGAGCAGACCCTTGTGGAAGTTCTGAGAATGGTTGCCGAAGAAGCCCAACTCGTGATCATGGACGAGGTTGCCGCGTCGCTACCGGATCATGACGTCGCCGTCCTGCATCGAGTCCTGAGGATGCTGGTCGGGCAGGGGCGTGCGATCATCTACATCACCCACCGACTCGATGAAGTCCGGTCCATAGCGCACCGTATCGCCGTCATGCGCGATGGCAAGGTCCACAAAATGCTGGAAGCCAGCCGGACCGACGTCGACGAGCTCGCCTTCCTCTTGCTCCAGCACAAGTTGGCTAACAACTCCAGGCCCACTGATCCGGCACCCGGAGATGAGGCTATGCGGGTGGTGGAGCTCACTGTGGAAGACAGTATCCGAGATATTTCCTTCAGCGTATCCAAGGGTGAGATTTTCGGTTTGGCCGGAACGCATCGCTCAGGCATTTATCAATTGATTGAAGCGCTGGTAGGTATTCACCCGAGTACCTCGGGCCGGATTTTCATACAAGGAAAGCCCGTAGAGATCCGGGGGCTGCAGGATGCACTGCGTTTGAAGATCGGCTACTTGTCAGACACCGCAGACACCCTGGAATCGGCAAGCGGAATCGTTGAAGGCCTTCAGCGCAGCGACGATACTTCCGGGGCGAATTTACAGGATGAGATTACACAGCTTCGTGGCGTGATCGAGCTGGTTCGCCGTATGCGCATCAACACGACAAACATTCATGGCGCCATCACTACTCTTTCCGGTGGCGATCGGCAGAAGGTGCAGCTTGCCAAATGGATGACCAGTGATTGCGATGTGTTGATTCTTAGCCACCCCAGCCGCGGCATAGATGTTGGGGCCAAAGAGACGGTGTACAGGATGCTCCAGGAGCTCAGCCGGACGGGGGTTGCAATCATCCTCTTGTCGTCGGATTTATCGGAACTGGTCAGTTGGTGCCATCGGATTGGTGTGATGCGCAACGGCGAAATGGTGGCCATCGAGGCAAATGCCAATACCAACGAAGACGCCCTGGTGCACCATATGCTGGGCGAGAAGTTCACCTCGGGCAGTGGGGAAGCACGCCGGGTGAAGAGTTGACGGCACTGTGCCCTCTTGACGTGAAACGACTGTGCCCTTCCTGACGTAAAACGACTGTTCCCTTCCTGACGTGAAACCGAAAGGGGCGCCCGCGAATGCGCGGCCGCCCCTTTTACTCTTCCAGTGAAGATCAGATGGTAATTCCCTTGGCGAGGTTACTGAGCTTGTGGCGCGCCAGTGCAAGGTTTGCGTACGTTCGGTCCAGCACCAAGTAGACAAACAGGCCCTTGGAACCGCCCGAGTTCAGGACGTTAATCAGGTGGTACTGCGAGCCGAGAGTGATGAGGATATCTTCGATATCGCTGTCCACGTGGAGGTCCGCCATGGTGCGGAGTTTTGCACTGACAACATTGGAGTTGCCGGCAGCTGCCACGCCCAGGTCAAAGCCAGGGTTTCCACCTTGGGCTAAAGCAATTCCGCTGGAATAGTCCACGACGGCCGCGCCTGTTGCGCCCTCGATAGACAGCAACTGCTTTATGGATTCGTCAAGCGTGCTCATAATTTGTTCTTCCTTTTCTTTCTCATCATCACCGATATGTGTGAAGTAGACCGCCCGGGCTTCCAGGTGCACCGGCACATTACGAAATGACTCATCCTCATTGGCGCGCACTTCAGTAGATAAATACTTTTTCTGACGTTTCCACCATCTTCGTGCGTGCCGCGAACGATTCACTTTCTGCCCCTGCTTTTTCTTGACCCCGGGCTGCCTAACGCATCACGGCTCTGTCTTGGAGTTCCCAACTTTACACATTAAAAAGCCGCAGGAATGCTCCGTCTCAAGAAGCGAAACAGTCAATGACAATCGCATAAATTATTCCCGAGTTGGCGTCACGAATTGTGACCCTAAGCCTCTGAATCGTTTCTGTACAGCGACTTTCGATTAATGAAGGCAACGTTGATAATATGGTCCGCTCCGGCCTCGGTCGTATTTTGGAAGATCACTTGATACGGGATACGCCCAATCAAAAGGGCTATCCCGTCAGGAGCCCTGTCAGGCGTTTTGGACGCGTGTGCGAGCATGTCCCGGAAACCCGGGTGGTTCTCCACGTGCCCACGGATCCCGGATTGATCAAAGGATGCAAGGGTAGACAACCACACAGTTCCATCTGCTTCGATAACTCCGTGAGCCGGGTACACAACATGGCCGGTTTCGGTGGCGAAGCCGGATTCTGTTGGAAAGATCTTGAACCGCGCACACCACAAGGTGAAGTGCTTCCTCAGCACCCCGTCCGGGTCAGCTGAAACAACAGATCTGCAAAGGATTTCATGCTCCAGCAACGCATCTCCTTCGGTATGGGCAAGGCGACGTGCGCCAACTGGCAAGCGTCACATCTGATGAGTGTCCTGAGAGCGCCAATCGTTTCGCTGAAAAGGTTGTGGAATCCGCGTCATGAAGACTGTGCGGGCGCTACTCGGATGGTGGAGGCCCTCGGCCACGTGTCCAGGGCACCATCAATCGAAGGGGAAAAGTGTGACCAATCAACGCGCCTCACGACATTGGCGAGCGGCCGCAGCCACCTTGGTGGGGGCGGTGCTGGCTGTGTCCCTCTCCGTCGCGCCGGCATCCGCAGCGCCGGTGATCAACAGTGACCAAACCGGTTCCATCACCGTTCACAAGTTCGAGAAGCCCAATATCGGCGGCGGTGGCAGCGGGAACAACGGCGGCGGTGGCCACAACAACGGCGGCGGGAACAACTTTTCCCGCGCCGTTCCTGACACCACCAACCTGACGCCCTTGCCTGGTATTGAGTTCACCATCCAGCAGGTCAATACCATTGATCTATCCACCAATGCCGGCTGGGACGCGGCACACAACCTTAGCTATGTGTTTGCGTCGTCTGACCCGTCCGGTTCCATTACTGCCGCTGGATACAGCCTGGGTGCCAGCCAGGCCCAGGTCACCGCTGCCGACGGTACTGCCATCTTCGCCAACCTGCCCACAGGCCTGTATCTGGTGACCGAGACCAGCTATCCTGCCGGTGTCACCCCTTCGGCTCCGTTTCTTGTCTCGGTGCCGATAACCGATCCGGATAACCAGGACAACTGGATCTACGACGTCGACGTGTACCCGAAGAACTCTGTTTCCGGTGCGGAGAAGATCGTCACTGATGCTCCCGACGTCAAGCTCGGCGACCAGATCGATTGGACGATCACCGCTGATATCCCGAACGAGGCCGTGATCGACGGTTACAAGGTTGTGGATCAGCTCGACACCAAACTGACCTACGTCGGTGCCACCGTCATGCTGGAAGACGGTACTGAACTTATTGAAGGTACCGAGTACGTTGTGGGCTTCGATGCCACAACCAACACCGTCTCGGTGGTCTTCACCGACGCCGGCCGCGCCTTCCTGGCCTCCAGCAGCGGAACCCGTGTGCAGATCGTTGTGAGCACCAAGGTCAACACCATAGGCGAGATTGAAAACGTCGCACTTGCCTACCCGAATGCTGCGAGCTTCAACATCACCCCCGGTCAACCCGGAGGGCCGGTAGTAACGCCGCCTGTCGTTACCAAATGGGGCGGCATGACGTTGCAGAAGGTGGACGAGAATGCAGCCGGCCTGGCCGGCGCTTCTTTCTCCGTCTACACCAATGAGGCTGATGCCAAGGCAGGCATCAACCCCGTGGATATTGACGGCCAAAGTGTCTTCACCGTTGCCGACGATGGAACCTTGACCATTTCAGGCCTGCGCTACTCGGATTGGGCCAACGGTGCAGCCGTTGCCCCTGGGGACACCGACTACCGCACCTACTATCTGGTGGAGACCGCAGCACCGGCAGGCTACGAACTGCTTGCCGAACCCTTGTCTTTCCTGATCAACTCCTCGACCACAGCCGTCGGCATTGACCTGAGCGTGAAGAACATGCCTTCCAACGCCGGGTTCGAGCTGCCGCTGACCGGTGGGGTAGGATCGGCCCTGCTTTACGCAGCCGGCGCTCTCCTGGTCATTGGTGCGGGCCTGCTGTTCGTCCGTAACCGCAGGGCAGGTAACAACAGCTAGACACCTGGGGTTCAGACGTTGGCGATGTGCCGCACGGCATCAAGGTACGGCATGTTGACGACGGCGTCTGCCACTGCACGGACGGCCGGTTTGGCGTTAAAGGCAACGCCAATTCCGGCCGCTCCCAGCATGTCGAGGTCGTTGGCGCCGTCGCCCACCGCGATGGTGTGCTGAAGATCGATCCCCTCGGCAGCTGCCCATTTACGCAGGTACTTCTCTTTCGCTGCTCGGTCAATGACGTCGCCCAGCACCCTGCCTGTCAAAGCGCCATCGACGATTTCCAGCTCGTTGGCGATCCAGTAATCCAGGCCGAGTTCTTCAGCAATGGGCCCAAGGATCTGGTTAAAGCCACCGGAAACTACAGCCACCACGTGGCCAGCTTCCTTGAATGCGGCCACCAGTTCTGCTGCGCCAAGGCTGAGTCGCACTTCAGCCCGTACAGAATCGACGACGGCGGCCGGGAGCCCTGCGAGGACCTCAACGCGGGCGTAGAGGCTCTGTGTGAAATCCAGTTCCCCACGCATGGCTGCTTCGGTAACAGCTGCAACTTCGTCGCGCTTGCCTGCATAAGCGGCAAGCAACTCAATGACTTCCTGTTGGATCAGCGTGGAATCCACATCCATGATGAGCAGCTTCCTTGGAGCCTGTCGAAGGGCCTCCGGAACGATCGCAGTATCTACTCCGGCATCCGCGGCCTCAGCCACCCGCCGTCGAACCGCCGCCAGGGCTTCGGGCGTGACTGCTTCAACGGCGAGACCAGCCGTGTGAACACCAAAGCGGTCGTCCCCGGACTGTGATTCCGATGACACTGCGGCACCGGCATCAGCCAGCACTTTGCGCACGTTATCAAGCGATTCGGGGGACAAATTCACGCCATAGCTGACCGCAGCCAAGTTCGAAGTCATGGCCTCAATCCTACTGAGCATGCTACGTTCACCCGAATTCGTTTCTCCGCAGCAGCGGGCACATATGGCCAGTTATCAGTCATCTGTATTTTTGTCCTAGTGTCTACTGCTATGAGTGATGTTCTGGAATTGGCTTCCGTCAGCGTTGTCCGAGGCAAAAAGACCCTGCTGGACAAGGTTGACTGGCAGGTCAACGAAGGCGAACGCTGGGTCATTCTTGGCCCCAACGGTGCCGGCAAAACCACACTTCTCCAGATTGCTGCAGCGCGCCTGCATCCATCCAGCGGGACGGCTGGAATTTTGGACGAAACCCTGGGCCGCGTCGACGTCTTTGAACTGCGGCCGCGCATTGGCCTCTCCTCGGCAGCACTCGCTACCCAGATTCCGGAACACGAGAACGTCCTCAATGTCGTAGTTACCGCAGCTTACGGCGTTACGGGCCGCTGGCGCGAGGGATACGAACGCGATGACGAGCGACGTGCTTTCGGCCTCCTGAACGACTGGGGGATGGGCCCGTTGCTCAACCGTACGTTTGCCACGCTGTCCGAAGGCGAACGGAAACGGGTGCAGATTGCGCGCGCACTCATGACCGACCCCGAACTCTTGTTGCTGGATGAACCGGCCGCTGGCCTGGACCTCGGGGGCCGCGAGGAACTCGTCCACAAACTAGGTGAGCTGGCCAAGGACGAGGCAGCTCCTGCGATGGTCCTGGTCACCCACCACCTTGAAGAAGTTCCCCCGGGCTTTACCCACGCCATGCTGCTACGCGAAGGCGGGGTGGTGGCCGCCGGTGTGATTAAGGACGTCCTCACGGACGAACACCTGAGTAACACCTTCGGTCTTGCCCTGGACGTCACGGAAAACGCCGGCCGCTACACCGCAACCGCCCGCCGCTAGGCGGACCTCTGGTCGACTGTGGAGATTCTTAGCAGCGTTCTGGTCTTTTTTGCGGGCTTGTGGGCCGGCACCATCAATGCGGTGGTCGGCTCCGGCACCCTCGTGACCTTTCCTGTGCTCATCGCGCTGGGTGTGACTCCGGTGGTTGCCTCCATGAGCAACGCCATGGGCCTGGTGGCCGGCACTGCGGCCGGAGCATGGGGATATCGCCGGGAACTTGCGGGCCGCGGCAGGCAATTGTTGAAGCTGCTGCCAGCTTCCCTCCTGGGCGGTATCACCGGCGCATGGTTGCTGCTGCACCTGCCGGACAAGGTGTTCCACTACGTCGCCCCCTTCCTGCTGGTACTGGCGCTGCTGATGGTGATGTTCCAGCCTCGCCTCCAGGCCTCCGTGCGAAACCGTGAAGAGAACCCGGAGCATGCCCTCAGGGACCGGAGCCACGGCATCCTCCTGGTGGTCCTGGTTTACCTCGCCGGCGTTTATGGCGGCTACTTCGTAGCAGCCCAAGGGATTCTGCTCGTAGGAATACTGGGCGTGTTCCTCACCGGGACCATGCAGAACGCCAACGCAATGAAGAACATCCTGGTGCTCGGCGTCAACATGGTGGCTGCTGTGTCCTACCTGATCTTCGCCTTCGATCGAATCAACTGGCTCGTGGTCCTGCTTATTGGCGTGAGTTCAACCATTGGCGGCCTGGTTGGATCCAAGGTTGGCCGCAAGCTTTCGCCGCGCGTCTTGAGGGCTGTCATCTTTACCCTGGGCATCGTCGCCCTCGGCTTCATGATCGCCAATCTGCTGAAATAATCACCCGGTGACGTTCCACTATCTCGAGTCCGCCGATGATCCCCGCGTGACCGACTACACCACGCTGACCGATGTGCATCTCCGCAAGCTCCGCGAACCGGAAGAAGGCATGTACATTGCCGAATCCTCCAGGGTCCTTCGCCGCGCACTGGCAGCGGGTCATCAGCCACGCTCGTTCTTCCTGGCGGAGAAATGGCTGGAAGACCTCGACGACGTTTTCCAGGCCTATCCAGACGTTCCGGTGTTCATCGGCAAAGCCAAGCTCCTGGAAGAAATCACGGGATTCCACCTGCACCGCGGAGCGATGGCAGCCATGCACCGTCCGGCACCCGTGCCGCTCACGCAGCTGCTGGGGGGTGCCCGGCGGGTAGCCGTGCTCGAAGACATCGTGGACCACACGAATGTCAGTGGTCGCAAAATACAAGAGTCTGATCGAGCTCATTTGCCGGGACGATCAAGGATCGCGGTCCTGGAGAACCTTACCGACCATACAAACGTAGGTGCGATTTTCCGCAGCGCCGCAGCCATCGGTGTTGACGCCGTCCTGGTCTCACCCCAGTGCGCCGACCCCCTCTACCGACGCTCTATCAGGGTGTCGATGGGCACGGTGTTCCAGGTGCCGTGGACTCGGATCGAGTCGTGGCCTGGGGACCTTGAGGTCCTCAAGGAAGCAGGCTACTTCGTGGCCGGCATGTCGCTCGGTGAAGGATCCATCACACTCGATGAGCTGGTCGCGCAGGACCATCAGAACTTGGCGCTGGTCTTCGGCACCGAGGGTGAAGGGCTGAGACCAGAGACCGATCGGGTGCTCGACGCGCGCGTGACGATTCCGATGATGAACGGCGTGGATTCGCTGAATGTCGCGGCGTCATCCGCTGTCGCGTTTTACGCGACCAGGTAGTGGCTGAACGTGACGCACCCGCCCGACCGCGGTGTCAGGAGCAATTGAAGAGCTGGAGATCTCCTGGTTTCTGAGGCGAAGCCGCAGGTCAGAGCACCATTTGCTACCCACCGGAAGGCGCGGGAGGGCATCACCTGCTCTTCGTCGCCCCCCGGGTGTATGTCCTTACTATGCAGGTGATGGAAGCCTCGGAAACGAGCAGGATCGCGCTCCAGAGCCCTGGTTCGGATCTCCGTAGAGCTGCCGGATTTCCACATCGAAGCACCTAGGGGCGGACCAACGGAGCAGGATTGCCGCGGAGAGCATCCTCATTTTCGGCGGTCGCCTGGGCGGCTAGGATTCCGGCGGTCGCTGCGCCCTCGAGATGGCCGGCGTATGAGGGTGCAGTTTCGGTTGAAGCCCAATGAATGCGCCCGTAAATCGGCCGGCGGAAGAGCCGGTGACCGTAGCTGCTCGTGTTTGCGCCCAATTGGCGGGACGGCTGGGTGTAGGGTTCTGCGCTCCAATCCGTCACGTGGATTTTAGCGGGGTCGCTGGCGTCCACACCGAACATCCTGACGAGCTGGTCACGGAACGCGTCCGCTATAACGCTGTTCTCACCTTGGACAAGTCCGGAACTAGGGGCGAATCCGAAGATCGCTGCGGGACTGCCGTCCGGGCCGCTATGGTCGTGGAACTCGCGGAATGGGCCTGCATGGCTGATTGCGGATCCGGAGAGGCCGTGGCGACGCCAGAACGGGGTGCGGTAGACCGCGACCGCTTTGACCATGCCGCCCATCCACACCGGGGTGCTCTCGGCGAGAGCCCTCACGTCGTCCGGCAGTGCCGGGGTGAACTGGATAGACGCGGCTGCCAGCGCGGGTGGAACGGCCAGGACGACCCGCCCGGCCTTCAGCCTGCGGGTGCGCGTGACGACTTGTGCGCTGTCCTCATTGACGGTAATCGCCTCGACGGGCTCATTGAGCGCGAGGGATCCTTCCGGGAGAAGGGAGGCCAGTTCAAGCGGGAGCGACTGTGCACCCCGGGCGAAGCGGAGGGAGGGAGAGTCAATGGGATTGCCGTTCAGACGCTGGGCACCTTCCTGGCCGGTGTCGAAGAGTGCGTCTCCGGCCAGGGACTGGGGGAAGCTTCCGAGGCCGAGACGTTGGAGAAGTGAGTGGATCCGTGGTTCGTTGCTCCAGTACCAGCTAGCGCCCAGGTCGATGGTTCCTGTGTCGGTCTCGATGCTGAGTGTCCGTCCGCCGACGCGATCGCGGGCCTCGACGCACAGCACCGTCCGGCCTGCTCCTAGGATCTTGTGCGTAGCGACGAGCCCGGCGAGCCCGGCCCCGATGACGACGACGTCGTACCACTTTCCTGCATCAGTCATGAGGCATCCATCGGGTCAAGGATGATCCGGAAGCGGGCCTCGCCCGCGGCCAGACGTGTGAGTGCCTCGTTTGCCTGGGCCAGTGGCATCTGCTCGACCATGGGTTTTACGCCGTTGAGCTGGGCGAAGCGCATGGCTTCTTCGGTGTCGAGGGCGCTGCCGGTGAGGTGTCCGGTGACGAGCTGCCCGTTCATGACCAGCTGTCCGACGGGGACGGAGATGCTGCCTGTGTCCACACCAATGAGGGTGAGGCGGCCCCGGACGGCGAGCCCCGGCAGCAGCCCTTTCACGGGTGCGGTGGTGGGTGCGGTGCAGAGGATGAGGTTCGCCCCGCCGAAGGATGCGAGGACCGTTGCGGGGTCTTCGGCAGTGCTGTCGATGTAGTGGTGCGCGCCAAGTCGGTGCGCGAGCTCAGCCCGATCCTGGCCTCGGGCGATAGCGACGACTCGGTAGCCCATCTTCGCGGCGAACTGTACGGCCAAATGTCCGAGGCCGCCGATGCCGAAGACAGCAACCGTTCCACCGGCCGGGACGGAGGCTTCGCGGACCGCATTGAACGTCGTGACCCCGGCGCACCCCATGGGTGCGGCATCGCCAAACGTCATGCCGTCGGGGATCGCGGCGACGGCGTCTGCGGGGACGGTGATGCTCTGGGCCCATCCGCCCGGGTAGGACAGTCCGGGGATCTTCCGTTCCGGGCAGTGGACGAGGTCGCCGCGACGGCAATATGCACATTGGCCGCAACTGCCGCCAAACCATCCCACGGCCACACGGTCTCCGAGTGCCCGGCCAGTGACACCTTCGCCGATCTCGGCGATCGTCCCGGCAACTTCATGCCCCGGCGTCACTGGAAAGACTGTGTTCTTGCCACTTGCTCGGGCGGTGCTGAGGTCCGCGTAGCAGATGCCAGAGGCCGCGACGTCGATGCGTACGTGACCAAATGGTGTCGCAGGTGCAATCACATGGACCAGCCGTAACGGCTCGCCGGGCCTCGTGACCTGCATACAAGCGCGAGATGGTGAGGGATGGTGGCTATTCGACACAAGGTGTCCTTTCATCTGATGTCAATAGGCATTTGGCGGCGTTACCCAGCAATCGGCATGGACGGGGTGGGATGCAGAGGCATCCCACCCCGTCTCTCGCAGGATCAGTTCCTTCCAGCCATGACTCCGCCCTCGGCGTCCCAGACCGGGCCGGTCACCCATCCGGTCTGGTCCGACAACAGGAAGGCCGCGATCTCAGCGATTTCCTCCGAGGTTCCGACCCGGCCAAGGGGATGGAAGGAATCAAATGCACCGATGGCGTCCTCGACCTCGTCCTTCGGAATGGAGTCCTCGTAGATCGGAGTCCAAACCACGGCAGGTGCAATCGCGTTTACACGGATCTGGTGTGGGTGCGAGCTCCATGCCCGAGTGCTGGGTCAGCGAGTGCAGTACTGATCGATGTCCAAACGTCAGACGGTCTCGTAGATCCGGACTTCGGGGACGGCCTTCAGCAGAGGCGCAAGCGCCACGACGACGTCCTGGTTGAACAGCTCGCTGGCCAAGTACTTCTGAGCGCAGTCGGTTGAACCGAATCCGTGCAGGACTTGCACGTCGTCCTCGCGTACGAGGAGTTCCTTGCTCTGCGCGCCCCCGATGGTGGCGAGGAACGGCTGTTTGAACTTCTCGTAGACGGCGGCCGCTGCTGCGCGGTCGGCGTCGTCGATCTTCAGGGTGATCTCCAGGTAAGCCATGATTCATGCTCCATTGTTCGTGCAGGATTCCCAGCCGATGCGGCTGCGCCCTCAACGTTACGAATAGCTGCCCCGTCCTCAGTAGAGGACTACCGCGAATACAGCCATAACAATCGTTTATGCCCGTTGTGTCCGAGAGGCAGTTCAGCTCCTGGGCTGGACCAGCCGGCCTGCGAGGTCGGTTAGTTCGCCGGCGATGGGGGAGCTGGGGTCCCAGATCGCCTCGTAGAAGATCTCCAGAACAGTGCCATCGGTGTCGAGGACTTCACGGTGCGTTGCGTCGGGAGCAGCGAGCTTCGACTTCGGGAGCATGGCGGAGCCGAGCCCGAGTTGCGACCATTCCTCGAGGACCCGATAGGTGGCGGCTTCTCCCGGGTAGGCAGTGACCGCGAGTTCGTGCTCCCGGATCAAGCTGCGGGTGAAGGCCGTGAGCCCGCACGTGTCGGGCAACAGGATCAGCTGTTTCCCCGCAAAGTCCTCCAGCCGGGCCGGCCCGGACCCTGCTCGGCGTTCGACCAGGACCAATGGCTCGGAATCGATGACCCGGTGCTCGTAACGCGGCATCGGCTCCACAGAGGGAACGACGATGATGTCAAGTTCTCCGTCCACTAGCGCGGCGCGCAGTTCGCCCATGTTCGCCTCCCGCAACACGAGCTGCATACGCACGTCCTGCTCCGGCTGGTCGCAGACCGCCCGGTAGGCGCTGGCCACGAGCTTCGGGTCGATCAGCGGAGAAACGCCCACGCGGATCGTCTCCGGTGACGGCGCGTTCCACCTCGCGGCCTCGGCATGGACGTCGTCGAGCGACCTGAGGGCCTTCTCGATTCTAGGAAGCAACGCGTCGCCGAACGCAGTGAGTGCCACGCCACGGGGAGACCTCTCGAACAGCTTCTCGCCCAGCGATGCCTCCAACTTCGCGATCCCGTTAGACAATGCCGGCTGGGTGACTCCGTAGGACCTCGCTGCGGCGCTGAAGGAGCCCGTTTCCGCTACTGCCCGCGCGTATCGCAGGCCTTCCGTGCTCAATCGTTCAGCCATAGCCAAATGTTATCGTTCCAGGCGCGGTGGCGATCCGCTGTCCTTGGATCCGCCCGCCACCCATGATGGTTTCGAATCATGGGTGCGCCTACTCTACGGGACCGCTTTGTGCCTTACCGCGCGAGGCAGCGATCTGTGCCCAGACAGAGCCCATATCGAGGGCGCGCACCTGCTCGATCAATGAGTCCAGTGCAGCAGCTGGGAGTGCGCCTGCTTGGGAGTAGAGGCATACGCCGCCGCGGAAGATCATGAGCGTGGGGATCGAGGTGATCTGTGCCATGGCCGAGAGCTCCTGCTCAGCCTCGGTGTCGACCTTGGCGAAGACGATATCGGGGTTGCGTTTGGAGGCTTGTTCGAACACCGGCGCGAACGCCCGGCACGGACCACACCACGCGGCCCAAAAGTCGATCAGCACGATCCCGTCGGCGGAGATTGTTCGCTCGAAGTCTTGGAAGGTGAGGTCGTGAGTGGTCATGAGAGGTTGCCTTTCGGAGTGATGGCCGTGAGCACGGTCAAGGGAACGAGTGCGATGAGGGCGATGACCGCCAAGGCCGAGAAACTGGTGAACATGAGGATCGGGCCGGCTGCGAAGGCGGCCGCAGCTCCGAAAAGGTTGGAGAGCGCATCGAGGCCTCCTTGGGAGGCGGCCCTGGTCTCGCCGGATTCCGCCACGCTGAACAGGGCAGAGCCTCCGACGCTGACGAATGACCAGCCGAGACCGAGCAGGATCAGGGACGCCATCATCCATCCCATGTCGTTCGGCTGGAGGATGCCGATGGCGAGGGATCCAGCAAACAGGGCGAGGCCGATCGCGATGGTCACGTGGTGGCCGATCCGGTCCGCCGCGATGCCAACAACAGGGGAGAACCCATACATCCCGACGATGTGCAGGCTGATCGTGAGGCCGATGAAGGTGACCGATCCACCTTCGTGCGCTACGTGCACCGGTGTCATCGTCATGATCGCCACCATCACGAGCTGCGACGTGAGAATCGCAACGACGGCCAACCGAGCCGCCGGGTTCCGTCCGAGCTCGGCCAGCATGGCGCGCGACCGTCCAGGACCTGCCGTTGGGGCCGACACGCGGCTGCCCTGGGGGCCGGGCTCGTCCAGTGAACGGGACTGGGCAAGGAGCAGGGGGTCGGGCCGGAGCAGGCCGAAGACGAGAGCCCCGGCCAGGGCGAGGCATCCGGCTGCGATCAGGAACGCGGCCGCAAACACTGTCAGGCCAGTTGCGCGGCCGATCGCTTCACCAGGCACACCAAGGTTGGGGCCGAGCACACTGCCGATGGTGCCCACCCAAACGATGAGCGCCAGCGATCGGGCCCGGTGGCGGGGACTGGCAATATCTGTTGCGGCGAACCTGGCCTGCAGGCTGACCGCGGAGCCCGCGCCGATGAGCAACAGGCCAACGAACAGGGGAACGACGAGGCTCCACTGGGCTGCGGCGACCAGCAGGCCAGCGCCGGCCGCTGCCACCCACCACCCACTCGCCAGCGCAACTCTCCGGCCCCGCCGTGCCGCAAAGTTGCCCAGCGGAAGGCCCAGCAATGCCGCACCGAGTGTGCTCGAAGTCCGCGCCAGTCCCGCCCATGCTTCGTTGTCCGTGACTTGGCCTGCCAGGAGCACGCCGATAGAGGGCGCGATGCCGACGCCGACGGTGCCGACGACCTGCATGACGGAAAGCACGATCATCGTTCGCCGCTGGACGGTCTCCAGGTCCTGTATGGAGGCTCTCTGGCTCATAAGTGGGGAAGTGGTTTGGGTCTTGGTCATCTTTTTCTGCGGTTCCGTAATTCTGTCGTCGTTCTGCGTGCGTGGCATGGGGATCAGCCCGCGCGCTGCCTCCACTAGCATACATCTAGAGTCCAACTAGGATCCTAGATGACCGTAAATAAAGCTACGTGGTCAGGAGTCCTGCAGTTAGTCGCGTGTGTCTGGTGTGGCTGCGAGGAGGCCGCCGAGGGCAAGCGTGGGCCCTGCCGTCTCCGCCGTTTCGGCGATGTGGCCTCTGAGTGTGGTGGCGAATGCTTCAACGTCGCCGCTTCGCAGCTGAGCCGTGAGGGTGCGGTGCTCCTTGATTATCTCTTCGCACCGCATGAGCAGCCTGTCGCCGACGGAGAACAACAGATAGCGGTGCCGGTCTGCGAGACGGTCATAGAGTTCCAGGAACACCTCGCTCCCACCGGCTTCCACGAATCCGCGGTGAAACGCCAGGGTGAGGTCGATGAAGCGGCGTACGTCGCGGGACTGGAATGCGGTCAGCTGCTCGGCGATGGATGCGTCCAGCTGATCGGCGAACTCCTCGCGCCGCTGCGGGTCAACCCGCCCGACTGCCGTGGCCTCTAGGACTAGGCGCGCGTCGGCGTGCTCGGCGGTTTGCCTGCCCGAGAGCCCCTGTACGAGTGCCCCGCGCTTTGGGTAGATCGCGACCCACCCCTCGTCCTTGAGGCGGGCGAGGGCAATCCGCACCGGCGTGCGGCTCACCCCTAGGGTCATGGCGACGGATGCCTCTCCCAGCATGTCGCCGGGTTGGTGGACCCCCTCGAGAATTCTGTCGCGGATCGCCTGGTAGGCGCGTTCCGCCGCGCTAGTCGCCTCCATGTCGCTCCTTCATCGGTGTCGTGCAACAAGAATACATGTGGTATTTGGTCAAATCCTCCGCTTGCCAGGCGGCGGGGAACGAAGGCCCCGTGAAGACGGGCCTCACCCGAGGAATGCCTCCTGGCAGTGGGTGCCGGGAGGCATTCCAGCTAGCGTCGGCCTGCTGACTTCGACGAGTTCAGCGCCCTGTAATGACGTCAGAGCACGCGCCGGAGCCAGCCCCGCGAATCGGGCCGGTGGCCGTACTGGAGTCCGAGGAGATGTTCACGAATGGCCAGAGTGTTCGGGCCCGGTGCACCGGACCCTACGGTGACGTCCAGGTCTTCGCCCTGGATCGATACGATCGGGGTGATGGCTGCCGCGGTGCCGCTGGCGAAGATCTCAGTGATGCTGCCTTCTGGGCAGCGCGTCAGCACTTCACGCAGTCCGATGCGGCGTTCCACCGGAGTCAGTCCGTGTTCTTCGGCAAGAGCGAGGATGCTGTCCCTGGTTACGCCCTCCAGAATGGTCCCGAGGCCGGGGGTAATGAGTTCACGGCCGGCTGTGATCAGGAACAGGTTCATCGTTCCGGACTCTTCGAGCCACTCGTGCTCGACGGCGTCGAGGTAGAGGACCTGGTCGCATCCGTGGGCGCGGGCTTCGGCTTGGGCGGCCAGTCCGGTGGCGTAGTTGCCGCCGCATTTCGCGGCTCCAGTTCCGCCTTCGGCTGCGCGTGTCTGGGTTCGGCTGGCCCACAAGGAGATACCCGTGGGTCCGTCAGGGAAGTAGGGGCCGGCGGGGGAGGCGATGACGCAGAACTTCGCTTTGGCGGCGGCGCGGACCCCGAGGAAAGGTTCTGACGCAAACATGAACGGCCGGATATAGAGGCTGTGCTCCTTCCCGTGCTGGGGGACCCAGGCATGGTCGGCGCGGACGAGTTCCGTGACCGCGTCCAGGAACAGTCCTTCATCGAGGACGGGCAACGAAAGCCGCGCGGCAGAGCGTGCGAAACGTGCGGCGTTGGCTTCGGGTCGGAATAGCCAGACCGAGCCGTCAGCGTGGCGGTAAGCCTTCAGCCCTTCAAAAATTTCTTGGGCATAGTGCAGAACTGACGTCGCGGGATGAAGGCTGAAAGCCTCAAGAGGGCCGACTTTCTGGTCGTGCCAACCGTCCTGAACGGACCAGGAAGCAGTGGCCATGTAATCGGTGAAGTGGTTCCCGAATCCGGGATCCTCGAGGACTGCAGCCCTGTTATGGTGCGGCAACGGATTCGGTGCAGAGATCAGGGGGAAGGCGGTCATTCGGGCGTTCTCTCTACTGGGATTTATCGATGGTAAACGGGCTGAAGCCCGTGCCCCGGATATTTCCGGGACACGGGCTATAGCGTGAGGTTTCTCAGGACAGGGATGCCGCTGGGACGCTTGGGCTGGAAGCGGCGTCTTCACCTTGGAAGAACTTCAGGGCCTGCCAGCCATGGGTGAGCCCACCGCCTGCCCTGAGCGCTGTGGCTGTCATGATCGTCTCGGCAAGTTCCTGTTCAGTGGCCCCGGCCTCGCGGGCCCCTTTTGAATGTGCCTCAATGCAGTAGGGACACTGAGTGGTCAACGCGACGGCAACGGCGATGAGTTCGGTGTACTTGAGCGGGATTACGTTGTCCGGGTTTTCGAAGACCGCCTTGTCTAGCGCCTGGAAAGCGTCGACGGCGGCCGGAGCGCCCTTGCGAAGGTTCCGGAAGAATTGGCGGTCATTGTGGTCGTGATACGTCATTGCGACTTCTTTCTCTCGGTGGTTTCTGTTGGAGGGGTAAAAATTGACGGGCACGGTCGGGTTCAGCTCCCCATGTGGTCCGGGACGGGTACGGAATCCTCAGCGCGGGTTTCAACTTGCGCAGGCGACTGCCGCTTGCGGTAGACCCTGTAGGCGAGGGCTACTACCACGACCCAGACCGCGGAGACCATCAGGGAGACTTGCATATCCGGCAGGATGGCGATGCAGACCAGGATCACGGCTACGAATACGAGCGCGATGTAGTCGGCATAGGGGTAGAAGGGCGACTTGTACTTGATGGCGTCGGCCTGTCCGTTCTGGATGCGCAGCTTCCGGAATCGAAGGTGGCTGAGCGCGATCGAGCCCCAGGCGCAGATGAGTCCGAAGGTGGTCACGGAGGAGAAGATTTCAAAGACCTGATCCGGCATAGCCAGGTTCAAACCCACACCCGCGAGCATGATGACGAAGACGGCGATGACGGCACGGGAGGGGACTTGCTTGTTGTTGACCTTGCCCAGGAACGCCGGGGCCTTGCCCTGGAGGGAGAGGTTGTAGAAGGTTCTGCTGTTGGTGAAGATGCTGGAGTTGACGGCGGACAGCACTGCGGTCATCACGACGAGATTCATAATCGTCGCAGCGGCAGGGATGCCGATCCTGGTGAAGACTTCGACGAAAGGGCTGCCCTTTCCAGTCAGGGACGTCCACGGGAAGATCGTGACCAGAATGGTGATGGCTCCGACGTAGAAGATCATCAGACGCCAGAAGGTGGCGTTCACGGCCTTGGGCATGGTCTTTTCAACGTCCTTGGCTTCGCCGGCGGCCAGACCGAGGTTTTCGATGCCACCGAATGCGAACGCGACCATCACGATGGACAGGATCGAGCCGCTGATGCCGTTAGGGAAGAAGCCTCCATGCTCCGTGAGGTTGCCCAGGCCGAGTGGCTGGCCTCCGTTGCCGAGCCCAAAGAAGATCATGGCGACACCGAAGATAATTAGCGTGACGATGGCGACCACCTTGATGATGGCGAACCAGAATTCGGCCTCACCATAGAACTTCACGCCGACGACGTTGATGACGAACATAACCAGCACCGCGACGGCCGCGGTGACCCAGATCGGCATATCAGGGACCCAGTACTGGACGTATTTGCCCAGCGCGTTCAGTTCGGCCGCGCTCGTGGCGAGGAGGAAGATGAAGGCGTTCCATCCGTTGAGGAATCCCATGAAGGGGTGGATGTAACGGCTTGAATAGGAGATGTAGCCGCCTGAAACGGGTTCCTCCACGGACATTTCACCCTGTGCGCGCATCACGAAGTAGATGGCAGCTGCAGCGACAATGTAGGTGAGGATAATGGCTGGTCCGGCGGTCTGAATGGCCCAGCCGGAACCGTAGAACAATCCGGTTCCGATAGCTCCGCCGATGGCGATCATTTGCAGGTGCCTGCTCTTTAGATCCCGTTTCAGGTTCTCTTTTTCATATGCCTGAACGCGTTGGGGTGATTTCATAGCGCACTTCTTCCTTGAAGGGGCTTGGGGGATCAGATGATGTCTGGCATTCGTTCGGGTCGTCAGTGGTGTGGGGTCGCCAGTGTGTAATTAATGAAGGGGCGTGGGCGGGAAGGTCCCGCAGGTGAATCAGCGAACTTCGATGACTGCTTCGATTTCGACTGGGACATCCATCGGCAACGAGGGAACGCCGACGGCGGACCGGGCGTGGTTCCCTGCCTCGCCAAGAGCCTCGACCAGGAAATCAGAAACCCCGTTGGCGACTTGGTGCTGGTCGGAGAAGGCCGGGGTGCTGGCGACAAAGACCGTGATCTTGACCAGACGCTTGATCTTCGCCAAGTCGCCCAAGGCGTCCTTGGCCTGGGCGAGGATGTTGGCAGCGCACCAGCGGGCGGCTTCCTGACCCGCGGAGATATCGAGGTCCTCTCCGAGCTTGCCTGTTGAGGTGAAGGCACCGTCGCGCATCGGCAGCTGGCCAGACGTGAACAGCAGGTTCCCGGTCCGGACGTAGGGCTGGTAGTTGGCTACCGACCGCGCAGGGGCGGGGAGGACGACGCCGAGTTCGGACAGGCGGTCTTCAGCGGTGATGGTCATTGATTCTCTTCTTTCAGTTGCTGGTGACGGCTGCGGTGAGCCGGTTAATGGCTTCGTCGACGGTGCTGCGCGGGCAACCGAGGTTGACCCGCATGTAGCCCTGTCCTTCGACTCCGAATTTCTGCCCCTTGTCCAGCCAGAGGCGGGCCTTGGTGAGCATGAACTTGTCCAGTTCCTCCGCGTTCAGGCCAAGGCCCCGACAGTCCATCCAGGCCAGGTAGAGGGAGTCGGCCGGCAGAACAGTGAGTTGCGGCAGCGTGCTGTTGATGGACGCGGCGAAGTGTTCGTGATTGCCGCGCACGTAGCTGACCATGTCATCCACCCAGCCCTCACCGTGGGCGTAGGCCGCCTCGGCGGCAACCATGCCAAGGACGTTGACCAGGGGGAAGACGTTGCGGTCATACTGGCGGGCGAGTTCTTCCCGCATCCGCTTGTTGGGGACAAAGACGTTGGCGCTCTGCAATCCTGGAAGATTGAACGTCTTGCTCGGCGCGGTGCAGGTGATGCTGTTCTGCGCGAACTCCTCGCTGAGGGACGCGAAGGGGATGTGCCGCTTTGCTGGGTTCATGATGAGGTCCTGGTGGATTTCATCAGCGATGACGATCACGCCATGCCGCGCACAGATTTCGCCCATCGTGCGCAGCTCGTCTTCGGTCCACACGTTGCCGGTCGGATTGTGGGGGTTGCTGAGGATGAAGATCTTGGTGTCGGGACGAATCGCGGCCTCAAATACTGCCGCATCCAACTCATACCTGTCTCCGGCCCGGGTCAGCGGTGCGTAGGCAAGATGCCGGCCGTTCATGAGCATGTCGTTGTGAAAGTGCGCGTAGACCGGAGGCTGGATGAGCACGGAGTCGCCCGGCGCGGAGAAGGCCTGCACCGCCGTCTTGAGGGTCGTGATGATGCCCGAAGTCTGAAGGATCCACTTCTTGTCGACCTCCCAACCGAAGCGCTTGACCTGCCAGCCCGCGACGGCGTCGAGGTAACTGTCGGTGGCCCCGCCCGGGTAGCCGAACACTCCGTGCTCGACAGCCTCATGCAAGGCATCCAGCACGACCCGTGGGGCCTTGAAGTCAGTGTCTGCAACCCACATGGGCAGCGGATCTGCCGCGGCCTCGTCAGCAGAAAGAAGGGCTTCCTTATACGCCCATTTCATCGAGTTGGAGGTGCGCCGCTCAACTACTTCATCGAAAATCGAAGTCGGTGCGGCGTCCAGGGAGGGGATCAATACGGTGTCAGGCATGGTACTCACGAAGTGTTCCTTAGTGGTGTTTTTGCGATGTGGTTCACACTAAGCCGAAAGTCCTGCAACGTGTTTGCAAGTTCTCCGGCCAAAACCCTTCAAGATGCTAGATTTTGAGGCATGGACCGGATAGATCGGGAGATTCTTGCGTTACTTCAAATTGAGGGGCGAATATCGTTCACCGAGTTGGCGGGGCGTGTGCAGTTAAGCCTGTCGAGCTGCCAGCGCCGCGTGCGGGATCTCGAGGCCCGGGGAACCATTCGGAGCTATCGTGCAATCGTGGACGCAGCATCGGCCGGTTTCGGCTTCGAAGTGGTCGCTTTTGCAACGCTTACCCGTCCCGACGTCCTGGATGAGTTTGATGCCGCGATCACCGACGTCCCAGAAATCGTTGAGGCCCAACGACTGTTTGGTGAGCCGGATTACATGATCCGCATCGTCGCGGCGGACCGTGAGGCTTACCAAAAGCTCTATGACAAGGTGCTAAGCCGTCTGCCCGGCGTCCAAAGTCTCAACTCCACCATCGTGATGAAGGAAGTAATCGCCTCCAGGGCGCTGCCGGTTGTCCGCCGTTCCATTGACTAGCGGAGTAAGCCGGCCCCGCTCACCCGGTTCCGCCCGGGCCGCCTTCAAGTTGTCAGCAACCATGAGACTGGTTGTCACTGATTCGCCTGCCCAGACTTGCAGAATCCCGACCACACGTTCCGCGACCACGGTTTGGCTGCTCATGCGCCCCGGAGCACGGCGGAGTAGGTGCGAAGTGGGCGGGAAGAGTAGGCCTTGAGCGTTACCGCTTCAAGCCTGAGTCCATGGCGGACTCAATTCTGGTTGGGCGCAGGGCGGCGGGGACGATGACCTGTCCGGTCGAGGAGCCGTCGGAGTTGAGGATCCATCCCATGCGTTTCGGGTTCCGGAGCGTGACGGCAGAGTCGATGATTTCCAGCCACGGAAGGTGAGTTCCGAAGCGCCTCTCCACTTGGTGCAGGTCTTCAATGGACGACATCCACACACTGAAAAGCATGTTGGTCGATCCTGTGGTTGAAACACAGACCCGCATTTCAGGAAGCGTCTTCAAGGCCGCGATGGTGCGATCGAGATCCGCCGGCGGGATCCGCGCCAGGAACGTGCACGTGACGGGCCAGCGAGATCTGCCTTGGGCGAGTTCGCATCGGAACGATAGAGCGCCCGATCCGATGATCTTGCTCAGCTGGCGTCGGACGGTGGCCGTGTTCCGCCCCGTAGCCCGGGCGAGATCAGCGGCGGTGGCTCGTCCGTCCTTGGCGAGTTCCTGGATCAAGGGCCAGGCATCGCCTGGCAATTGCGTTACCTGCTCGGCTCCGCTGGTCCTCGCCAGGGATTCGCATCGCCGGCGCTGCTCAGGGCTGAGTGCGTCCAACCGCCAGTTGTTGCCTTCGGAATGGAGCTTGGTGACGAAATGGGTCCTGGGCCTCAGGACACCGGGAATCGCCGGCAGGTCATCCAAGGCGAATTTCGTTACCTCGTCAAGGTCTGGACACATGACGGTGAGCAGCAGATCCCTTCCCCTGGCTGACTCCTCGACCGTGACGACACGTGGTTCCCTGAGCAGCTGTGCCTGGACTGACGGCTTTGTCCCTGGGGCGCAGTCTAGCTCGATGTAACACAAAAGGACGTTCCGGGGTTTCATCGCCGGATATGCGGTGATCCAAGCTGATCCTGCACGGGAGAGCCGGTGCCACCGTGCAGCGACAGAAACGGGCGTTCCACCCAAGATCTTTGCCAAGTCTGTCCATGCGGCGCGGGGAGCAATCTGCAGCGCATTGATTAGCTCGAAATCCTGTTCAGAAAGTTCGGAGGATTGCACGGTTTATGGTCTTTCGTTCTTGGGAATGCGCGAATCCAAAGATCTTCGCGGACTGAAACGTGGTAAGTGTCACACTGAATTTTAGTCCGGGCAAGCCGGGCCATTCTCTCAAGGAGTCCCATGAACTTGCTGGCTGATGCCGGGGCAATGACAACCGAAATGGTGGGTCTTAGGCGGGCCCTCCACGCGGAACCCGAAATCGGGCTTCATCTTCCGAAGACGCAAAGGCGCGTCCTTGAAGCCCTCGACGGCCTCCCGCTGGAAATCACGACAGGAGAAAAGTTGAGCTCCGTGACGGCCGTCCTGCGGGGAAGCAGCGGCAGGGACAACGGCACTGTGCTGCTCCGGGGCGATACGGATGCACTTCCCCTCACCGAGCGAACCGACCTCCCCTGGCGATCCCGCACCGACGGGGCTATGCACGCCTGTGGCCACGACCTGCACACTTCGATGCTCGTGGGCGCAGCACATTTGCTTGCCAACCAGCGGGAAAAGCTCGACGGGGACATCGTCTTTATGTTCCAGCCGGGTGAAGAAGGCTGGCACGGCGCGGACATCATGCTTGAGGAGGGCGTCCTGGACGCGTCCGGGCGTCGTGTCGATGCAGCGTTCGGCATGCACGTTTTCTCCGGCGGGCACCCGACCGGCCAAGTGCTTACCCGTAAGGGAGCCATGATGGCAGCAGCCGATTCTTTGGATGTCCTCGTGCGCGGTGTCGGCGGACACGGCTCCGCACCCTCCCGCGCCAAAGATCCCGTGACCGCAATCTCCGAAATGGTCAGCGCCCTCCAGACCATGGTCACGCGCCAGTTCGACGTCTTCGATCCTGTCGTGCTGAGCGTTGGTTCGCTTCACGCTGGAACGGCCCGCAACATCATCCCCGAAACCGCGGAGTTCGCAGCGACCCTTCGTACCTTTTCTTCTGAAGCACGGGACCGTGCCATGGAATCAATCCCGAGGCTGCTCCAGGGCATCGCAGCAGCCCACGGGGTCGAGGTCGAGCTCCGGCACGTCGAGGGCTATCCCGTGACGTTCAATCACCACGACGAGACGGCATTAGTGGCCAGCGTCACCGATCAAGTGCTGCAGGGCCGTCGCACCGTGCTGGCAAACCCCTTCAACGCCTCAGAGGACTTCTCCCTCGTCCTTGCCCAGGTTCCCGGCAGTTTCATCGGCCTAAGCGCCACCCCGATCGGTGTGGACCCGGAGACAGCACCTTTCAACCACTCACCGTTCGCCCAATATGACGACTCTGTCCTTCCGGACGGCGCGGCGCTGTATGCCGAAGTGGCCATTCAGCGGCTCCGTTGGGCACAAGCCTGAGTTTCCGTCGTTTACGGCTTTTCTAAAGGAGTACCCCCATGTCATCAGATGCTGCAGCAAATGCAGGTGCCGGCCTGCGCGTCCGCCAAAACGATACCCGTGCGATCCTGGGAATCGGTGTCGGCAACTCGCTCGAATGGTTCGACACGAGCCTGTACGGCATTTTCGCCGTTTACTTCGCCCCCCAGTTCTTCAACAGCAAGGACTCCACCTCGGCGCTTCTCTCAGCGCTGGTCGTCATGGCCGTGGGGTTTGTAGCTCGGCCGTTCGGGGGATTCCTGTTCGGCTGGATCTCCGACCGGGTAGGGCGAAAACTGTCAATGGCGCTCACGATTACCCTTGCCGCGGTTGGAAGCCTCGCCATCGGAATCAGCCCCACCTATGGTGCTATCGGGGCCGGAGCCTCCGTCATTCTTGTGGTCGCCCGTCTTGTGCAGGGGCTGGCACACGGTGGCGAGTTGCCATCAGCACAGACGTACGTGTCCGAGTTCGCCCCGAAGGAGCGCCGTGGACTGTGGTCCAGCCTGATCTACACATCAGGGACCACAGGCGTGCTCGCCGGAACAATACTGGCCGCTGTGCTCACAGCGTCACTTGGCAAGGACGCCATGTACGACTACGGCTGGCGTATCCCATTCATTATCGCCGGCCTGTCCGGGATCTTCGGACTGTTCATGCGCCTTCGCATGACGGAACCCGAAGTCTTTAGTGCCTCCCTCGTGAAGGCGCGGAAACCGAATATCCTCAAGGGAGTCTGGACCCACAAGCGGCAGGCACTGCAAGTGATCGGCATGACCGCAGGGCTGACCGTGATGTACAACGTATGGTCCTCCTACGCGCCGGCGCAGGCCATCGCTTCCCGCGGGGTGGATGCTAACCATGCCTTCTGGGCCGGCGTCGTCGCTAACGTCATCTTCATAGCAGCCCTTCCACTGTGCGGGATCCTCTCCGACCGGATCGGCCGTAAGCCCGTGCTGCTGCTCGGAGCCATTAGCGGCGCGATCCTCATGTTTCCGCTCAACGCCCTGATCGGCAACAGCGCCGTGATGCTCGGAGTAGCGATGTCCATCGCTCTCATATGCATCGCCATGGCAGCATCAATCGTTCCGGCCGTTTACGCAGAACTCTTCCCCACCCACATCAGGACGACCGCCGTCGCCATTCCCTACGCCATCTGCGTCGCGGCCTTCGGCGGCACCGCCCCCTATCTGCAGACGTACTTCAGCTCGATCGGAAATGCCGACATCTTCTACGGATATGCCGTGGCCTTGCAACTGATCTCAGCACTGGTGATCAGCCGGCTCCCGGAAACCAAAGCCCAGGACCTGCGGGAAGCCGAACCCGACAATGAGAAGGTCAGCCTCAACGGCTGAATCACTCCCCGCATGATCCAGTGGTAGCTGAATGAGCCCCGGCTTTCGCGGGGGCTCATTCATGCATCCCGTGCCCTTTCATGCATGCCTGCACGAGCATTTCAGGGCCCCGGAATCGGTGTGGGCAGCAAAGTCCTGACCGGTCACTGAAGAGGCTGAGGGCAAAATGTAGTGGCCTCTCATCAGGGCGAGGAACTAAACATCACCGTCGGTGAGGCCACACCCGAGCTGAACACTGTGGTGATCCGCGAACACCTTCTCGGCCTCCAGTACGCCGACCCGCCCATACGCGCGGCTGGCTCCGACGCATGATCTAACCCGGCTTCCGGCCGGTGTTTATGCTCTCCAATGGATGAAGAGGCCTCCTGGTGGACATCCACCATCGTGACTGCAAATGGAGAGGCCTACCAGCGGCTGCACGACAAGGTCCTGAGCCGGTGCCGGGCGTTCAAAGCTTGAACTCCACCATCGCGATGAAAGAATTGTCGTTTCCAGGGCACTCCGAGTGATCTGGCGTTGCATCGAGTAGTGCAAAAGGGGCCGGCGCGGGGTGGTGACTCCCCGCGCTGGCATTCTGCGAGCGTTCGATGTCCTCGCATGGATGGACGGAAGCGGAAACTCCGAGCGAGCCCTCGGAAACGGTGTGATCGTCGACCCCTTCGACCCAACAGCTCGGGATATGGGCAATCGCGGCGGTTGAGCAGGTCGTTGAAGTCTGCGTCGACGCTGTCAAAGTGAAGGCAGGCCCACACGACGTCGGAGACCAGCGGCTTTGATCTTGTAGCGGACCAGCATCCGATCCATCGCGGGGGACGATGACCAAGTTCGGCATGACTGGTCAGCTCGGCCTGCAAGCCGAGAAGAATGTCCGTCGAAACGGATCCCTCACCATGGTCGGTCCGGCAGTCATGTTCCCTGTTTCTCCGACGGCGTGGTCCCGAGCGAGTCAAGGGTTGAAACTTGGACTTGAGGACGTGCCAGCAAGCATCGGCTTCAGTGCACTACATCCAGGGGAGTGGTTAGCTCCGCCGTCTGAAGCGAGCGTGATGTTCATGAGATGAACGCACCCTTTCGCCTTGTATTGCAGCGGTTGCAGTATCAGTCTTCATGCCGTTATTCACACTCCTCCTGGAGCCGGGAAGACCATGCTGGCCAAAAGGCCAGGCTACAGCCCTCTGCTAGGCACAGCCTACCCAGGGACACCCTTGTCTCACCTCGGTCCGATGCACGCTGGGAGGAAAGCGACCCTCAGCGATCGGCGGCCGACGATGGCCGGGTCACGCCGAGGCGATGAGGCGGGGGAGGTTGGAGAGCGCTCCGGCGGCATGGGCTCGGCTGCGTTCGCGAGCCTCGGGGATGCGTGGGTCGTCGGCGTAACGTTCCAGCTCGGCGAAGGGATACAGCCGGCTCGTGCGCGACCATGCGGACACGGCCGGATGCTGGCCGCGTGCCCGGGCGTTCGCCATCAGCGCGGCGTAGGCGATGAGGAAGTCGACATTCCGATCCCAGAGGTGCAGCGGGCGGCACAGCTTGTTCTTCTGGTCGTCGTCGTTGAGTTCGGCTTCGACGACGCCAAGCATCGCGTACTGGAACGAGACGGTACCCCAGAACATCGGCTGAAGCGTGATGCGGCCAGCTTCGAAAATCGGACGAAGTGGAGGCCGGACGAGTCCCGACGCCGCGCAGTGGACGTGCAGCGTGTCGCGTGTCGTGGGGATGACACCGTCGTCGAGAATGATGCGGTCGCGCTCGACAGTACGCACGTGGCCGAGGCGGACTACATTCTCGATTTGCCGGAGGATGGCGATCTCGGCTTCTCCGACGATGGCGCCGTGGAACATCGTGGGTGGCACCGACGGATCGACCCGCAGGAGGATTCCCTGTTCATCGAGCCGCGCGAAGAAATCGTCAACCGTCGTCGCTTGGGCCATGGCCTCGATCTGTGCGGCGTTCGCGACGTACTGGTCGACGACTAGGTCGCGCGGCTGCAGGTAGCGCCGATTCGGCCACCAGCCCTCGCGCGGTTTGATCCACGTGAGGTCGGCGGGATCCACACCCTGCTCGAGAAGCCACACACACGTGTCGAGGGCGGTCTTTCCCGCGCCGATCACGGTGAAGCGTCCGACCGGGTGGGCGAGTCGGGCGAGCCCCCCGGTGGGGATGCAACGAACTCCCTCGGCCACGGCGAACGGCGGGGCGGACGTGGCGGGGATGCGGCCCTCGAGGTACCTGGCATCCACCACGCGGCGGCGCACAGTGACCGGCACGGTGTGACCGTCCAGGCGGGAGACGATCCGACCCTCGTCAACGAACTCGCATTCGGGCAAGTAGACTACACGCCCGGTCGGCAGGAAGACCCGTGTCATCGCCTCTTCGAAATGCGCGCAGATCTCGCTCGGACCGGCCAGCTCGTACATGCCTGCGTTCGTGCCGTCGACGTCGCGCCTGTCGGCTCCGAATGGCACGGATTCGACGCCGTAGAGGTTCGCGGGCTGGTGCAGCCGAACGAACGGATATGCGTCCTGCCAGTGTCCCCCGGGTGCGTGCCGACGATCGACGATCGCGACAGTGGCATCCGAATGCGCGAGGATCCGGTCGGTGAAGACCATCCCCGCTGTCCCAGCGCCGACCACCAGATAGTCGGCTTCGATTCGCCCGCGCACGCACTCACAGTAAACCCGGCCGTCTGCGCAGGGGAATCCCCCGGCGCGCAGGTACCGGTCGGCGTCGGGGTGCGCCACCGCTTCGCCGCGCTGCGGGGACCCGCTGTATCGCCGGAGCGTCCGGGTCAGTATGGGAACGGTCTTCCAGGTTCCTTGGGCCCGCCTGGAACGCTGGCCTGGTGATCTGGAAAGGCTCAAGGATCAGGGCTTCACAGTTGCCGCCATGGAATTGACCGAAGACGCTGTTGACCTTGATGAACTCGCTGCCCGCAACATCCCCAAACTCGCTCTGGTACTCGGCACGGAAGGTGCCGGAATGAGCGCGGAGACGCTTGCCGCCGTCGATCTCGCTGTCAAGATTCCGATGCGCGCCGGTGTCGATTCGCTGAACGTCGCATCCGCTTCGGCGGTGGCGTTCTGGGAGCTTCGCCCGCAGGACTGAGCCTGGTTCGTGCACCCGGCGGGTTTCGGCTATGATTGATTGTTGGCCCGGCCGCTGAAATCTCTACCTTGCAGCAGGCGGACCACCTCCATTCATACCTGGCA
Organism: Paenarthrobacter sp. YIM B13468; assembly: GCF_042788025.1. NCBI lineage: Bacteria > Bacillati > Actinomycetota > Actinomycetes > Micrococcales > Micrococcaceae > Paenarthrobacter > Paenarthrobacter sp. YIM B13468. The sequence continues at coordinate 27,903 of NZ_JBHZPI010000017.1, forward strand.
GCTGGCAAAATCCAGTTGCGTGAACAAAAGGTCCCATTATGAAGTCTGATATCCACCCGAAGTACGAAGCTGTTGTTTTCAACGACCTGGCTTCCGGCACGAAGTTCCTGACCAAGTCGACTGTGTCTTCCTCGAAGACCATCGAATGGGAAGACGGAAACACCTACCCGGTTATCGACGTCGAAATCTCTTCGGAGTCCCACCCGTTCTACACGGGCAAGCAGCGCATCATGGACTCCGCTGGCCGCGTCGAGCGCTTCAACGCTCGCTTCAAGGGCTTCGGCGGCACGAAGTAACCCACTTCGCCCCAAGGCTTTTCGAAAGCCCGCATTGCTGGAATTTCCAGCAATGCGGGCTTTTTCGTTTTCCGGCAAGATGGAACCCATGACGTTCCAGCCCGCACCCGAACAACACCCTAAGTACATTGACGACGGCGCCACTCGCCTTCACGGGGAGTATAAAGTTCCCGGCGGCAAACTCGTGGTGGTGGACTTGGACGTCCAGGACGGCCTCTTGGCCGACGTTTCACTCAGTGGAGATTTCTTCCTGGAACCCGATGAGGCCCTGGGGGACATCAACGCCGCTCTGACTGGAATGCCCGCGACGACCCCGGCTGCAGACATCTCTGCGGCTGTCTCGGCCGGGTTGCCCCAAGGGGCTGTGTTGTTTGGGTTCTCTCCAGAGGCCGTCGCGGTGACCGTCCGCCGTGCGCTGTCCAAAGCCACCAGTTGGTCCGATCACCCATGGGAAATCATCCCTCCTACGGTCCTGCCCACACACGTCAACGTTGCTCTCGACGAGGTCCTCACGGAAGAAGTTGGCGCGGGACGCCGAAATCCCACCCTGCGGTTCTGGGACTGGGAAGAACCTTCGGTGGTCATCGGGAGTTTCCAGTCCGTTCGGAACGAGGTGGATCCCGACGGCGTGTCCAGGCACGGCATCACGGTAGTTCGCCGTATCAGTGGTGGCGGTGCAATGTTCATGGAAGCCGGCAACTGCATCACCTACTCCCTCTACGTACCGCAGACGTTGGTGGATGGCATCAGTTTCGCCGATTCCTACGCCTTCCTTGATGCATGGGTCATGGCGGCGTTGGAGAAGCTCGGCATCACCGCTTTCTATGTTCCCCTCAATGACATCGCCACTGAGCAAGGCAAGATCGGGGGCGCGGCCCAGAAACGGCTGGCCAACGGAGGGATGCTTCATCACGTGACCATGAGCTATGACATCGACGCCGACAAGATGGTGGAAGTGCTGCGCATCGGCAAGGAAAAGCTCTCAGACAAAGGCACGCGCAGCGCCAAGAAGCGAGTGGACCCATTGCGCCGTCAGACCGGCTTGGCCCGCGCCGCCATCATTGAGGCCATGCAGGAAGTTTTTGCGGAACGCTACGGCGCAGTTGAATCCCGCGTGTCGGACGATGAACTTTCTCAAGCCAGGAAGCGGGTGGAAACGAAGTTCGGCACGGAGGAGTGGTTGAACAGGGTTCCTTAGGGCGCACGGTTCCTTAGTGCGCTGATGCCCCTACCCGGCTGCCTGCGCCGTCAGCGCCCGCAGCAGGTGGCTACGCTGTTCGATGATGATGCGGCGCAAAGCACGGGGAGCGTCAGTATGCTCCTGCAGCCACCGGTCAGTCGTCACCAGCACCGGATGCGTGATTGGCTCCATTCCGGCCACCAGATCCTGGGCGCCGGGGTAGAGGCCCCTGACGATCCTGCCGGCGATTTCTATACTGCGCTCAGTCCAGACACGTTCCAGGCATTCAAAGTAGGGCTCGATGTATGGCTCCAGGAGGTCTCTGGGCGCAATGGTGAAACCCGTGATTGTTGCGCTGAGGATCTCGTTGGACAGCCCGGTAGTGTTGACGGCTGCGTCCCACGCTGCCGCCTTTACGGAGGCATCAGGGCGGGCTGAGGAGGCTACTGCATGGCCTTCGCGGCCGGAGGCCGTCTTGTCCGCCTCAAGTTCAGCGTCCAGCTCGCGCTGCATGGCTTGTCCATGGGCGGCGAGGGCCTGCCAGAAACTCCAGCGCAGTTCGGCATCGACCGTCAAGCCATCAATGACCGTGGCGCCTTCAAGGATGCCCCGCAGCAGGGGGAGCTCGCTGTCACCGTGCCTGGAAACATCGGCCAGGGCCCTGGCCCAGGCAAGCTGGTGGTCGGATCCGGGGGCTGCGGATTGCAATTGGGCGGCGGCGACTGCCAGAAAGTCCTTACGCACGCCATCCCGCACGGCATCGGGGACATAACGTTCAATAGCGGTGGCTGCATTTCCCAACACGTTCTGGAGGACGCCGATCCCGGTTTCAACGGGCGCGAAACGCTCAACGGCGCCAATGTACCGTACCGCTGGCGTTGCGCCGTCCCGAGCCGAATCCCACAGGGCGGTCCAGCACAGCGCCCGTGCCATGGGGTCCTGGATGGTTCCCAGGGAGCTCCGGACTGTGTGCTCCGAAAGGGCGTCCAGCCGCACCTTCGCGTAGCTGAGGTCCTCATCGTTGACCAGCAGCAGGGCGGGCCGGGGCCTCCCTGCCAGTTCGGCCACCAACGTGCTCGGGCCGGAGACGTCCAGCTCGATGCTCTCCCTCCGGACGAGGTGTCCCGAGGAATCCGGGTCATACAAGCCCAACCGGAGTCGGTGGGGCCGCAACTCCTGCTTGCCCGTCAGGGGGTCCCTCGCATCCTGTTGGAGCGTCACGGCGCCCATGATCCCGTCGTCATCCACAATGTCTGCGGTGATGGTGGAAATGCCTGATGTCTGCAGCCATTGGCGCGCCCAGCCGGCAAGGTCCCTTCCCGACGCGACGCTGAGCGCTTGCAGAAGGTCCTGTAGCGAGGTGTTGCCGAACTCGTGGTCCCGGAAGTACTGGCGGGATCCGGCGATAAAGTCGTCAAAGCCCACGTAAGACACCAGTTGCTTCAGAACAGAGGCCCCTTTGGCATACGTGATTCCATCAAAATTTTGCTTGGCCGCTTCGAGGTCCGGAATGTCGGCAACGATGGGGTGCGTGGTAGGCAGCTGGTCCTGTACATAGGCCCAGGCTTTGCGTTTGCTGGCGAAGTTCACCCATGCGGTATCCCAGTCAGTGGCCCGGTCCACGCCGAGGGTCCCCATGTAGTCGGCAAAGGATTCTTTCAGCCAGAGGTCGTCCCACCAGGTCATGGTGACGAGGTCGCCGAACCACATGTGGGCCATCTCGTGCATCAGAGTGTTGGCGCGCGCCTGGTACTGGGCGTCTGTTGCCCGCGAAGCATAGACGTACTTCTCAGTGAAGGTGACCAGGCCGGGGTTTTCCATGGCTCCGAGGTTGTACTCGGGCACGAACGCCTGATCGTATTTGCCCCAAGGGTAGGGGTAGTCGAAAAGTTCATTGAAGAACGCCAGCCCGCTCTTGGTCAGCCGGAAGAGTTCATCGGCATCGAACGACTCCGCCAAAGACGCCCGGCAGTAGAGGGCCAGTGGGACGTCAAGGCGGGTGCCGTCGTCGAGCGTTGCTCCCCAATGATCAGTGGCCTTGAAGTAGGGCCCGGCAAGGATGGTGGTGATGTAGGTGGACATCCGCTTGGTGGTAGCAAAGTCCCAGCTGCAGGCTGCCGCATCGTCCGCTAGAGGCGCTCGGGCGGTCTCCACGCCATTGGAGGCGACTTCCCATCCTGCGGGAGCGATGACGTGGAAAGTGAATTCGGCTTTGAGGTCGGGCTGCTCGAAGTTGGCGAAGACGCGACGGCTGTCGGCCGGTTCGTACTGGGTGTAAAGATAGCACTGGCCATCGGCGGGGTCGACGAAACGGTGCATGCCCTCTCCGGAGCGGCTGTAGAGCGCTGTTCCTGTCACAGTGACCGTGTTTTCGGCGGCCAGGTCTTCCAGGATGATCCTGTCCCGGTCCACTACACGGTCAACTTCAAGGGCCTTGCCGTTCAGCATCACTGACTTCACTCCGCCACTGATGAAATCCAGGAAGGTAGCTGAGCCGGGTTCGGCTGAAAACCTGATAGTGCTGGTGCTCGGGTAGCCGGCGGTTGCGGGATCTGCCGCGTCGCGGACATCGAGGGTGACGTCGTAACTATGGGTGGTGATCAGGGCTGAACGTGTTGCGGCTTCATCGCGCGAGAGATTGTGATTCGACACACAGCTATCTAATCATGATCCATACGGCGCCCAGGCCTAGCGAGGCGATGAGCAGCCACGATCCCAGTGCCACAGCAACGGCACGGCCCCCGGTATGAACGAGGGTGCGTACACGCACCGCGGAACCGAGCCCAAACAGGGCGGTCGCGAGCAGGATGTCCTGTACACCGGCGGCGGCTTCCAGAGCTGCCGGTGGCACCCACCCCAAGGTGCGAACGCCCACCATCGCGATGAAGCCAACTACAAACAGAGGGACAATTGGCGGAAACCGGCCATCGGCGTCGTGCTTTCCTGATTGACCCGATACACCGTTGGCCCGTCGCCGTACGTGCATCACGCGCTGGTGAAGCCCTGCAGCCGCGGCGATGGGCGCCAAGAGCACCACCCGCGTCAATTTAACGACGACGGCGACAGCCAGCGCCGCCGTCCCTGCAGTTTGGGCGGTGGCAACCACTTGGCCCACGTCGTGCACGGACGCACCGGTCCACGCTCCGAATTGTTCCGGGTTCAAGCCCAGGGGGTGCATGAGGAGGGGGAGCACCCCAATCGCCAGGGTGCCACACAGCGTCACCAGCGCCACGGGAAGTACAGTGTCCTGGTGCTTGACCCGCCTTACCGCTGCCATGGCCCCGATGGCCGACGCACCGCAAATGGAGAACCCTGTGGCGATCAGGAGTGCCGCCTCATCCGGAAGGCGGAGGATCTTCGCGAGTCCGTAGGTTCCGGCAAAACTCAGTAACACCACGGCTGCAATCAGAAGCAGTGACAGCCACCCCGTTCCGAGGATGTCGCCCATGCTTACCTTGAGTCCAAGCAGGACGATTCCGGCACGCATAAGGTGCTTCCCGGCGAAGTCCAGGCCTGGCCGGGCGCGCCCCGCCGCCCAGACAGCAGTGCCCGGTATATTTGCAGAGAGCAGGCCCAGTGCAACAGCAAGCGTCATGACGGGAATAGCCCCCAATGCCGGAAATACCGCGTGGACGGTGAAGGCGACTCCCGTTGCGGCAATACTCAGGACCAACCCCGGCCCCAGCCGGGACAGGTGGGGCGCAGGACTGTTCAAGGGCATGCCTCAACCCTGCCGGATGGGGGCACCGAAAGGCGAACCGGGAGTCTCCGGAAACCGCGACACAACCAGTGCGAAATGCGCTTGACTCAAAAAGGTGATTGTCTAATTCCCATGTCTGACCTATTTCAGGATTATTCCGAGGCCGCTGCGCGCAGCGGCGCCTACGACGAGATGTTCGCCCCCGGCCACGTCGCCAGAAAATCCTACGGTCAGGTTGCCGGTGCACTGCGCGAGCTTTCCCTGGCCGATGTCACCGCCCGCGCCGATTCCATGGCACGCACGTTCCTGGACCGCGGTGTGACTTTCGACTATGCGGGGGAGGAGCGGCCGTTCCCGCTGGATATCGTCCCGCGCGTCATCCCTGCTGACGAGTGGGATGTCCTTGAGCGCGGCGTGGCACAGCGGGTCAAGGCCCTTGAAGCGTTCCTCAACGATGTATATGGCCGGATGGCAGTGGTGGCTGACGGCGTCATTCCCCGGCAACTTGTCACCACAAGCGCCCATTTCCACCGTGCCGTGCACGGCTTCGAACCGTCCGGCGGCGTCCGCGTCCACGTATCCGGCATCGACGTCGTCCGTGATGCTGAAGGCACCTTCCGTGTCCTCGAGGACAATGTCCGCGTCCCGTCCGGAGTGAGCTACGTACTGGAAAACCGCCGCGCCATGGCCAAGGGCCTGCCCGAGGCGTTCGGCCAGCAGCACATTCGGCCCGTGGAGGAGTACCCCCGCAGGCTCCTCTCAGCGCTGCGCAAGACCGCACCGGCCGGCGTCGACGATCCCACGGTTGTGGTCCTGACGCCGGGCGTTTTCAACAGCGCGTATTTTGAGCACACCCTCCTCGCCGGACTCATGGGCGTGGAGTTGGTGGAAGGGCGGGACTTGATCTGCCGCGGCAACCGTGTGTACATGCGGACCACAGCCGGCGAGCAGCGCGTTGATGTCATTTACAAGCGGATCGACGACGACTTCCTGGATCCCTTGCAGTTCCGTTCCGATTCCATGCTTGGTTGCCCTGGCCTGGTCAACGCTGCCCGCGCTGGTGGCGTGACCATCGCCAACGCTGTTGGGAACGGCGTAGCCGATGACAAGCTCGTGTACAGTTACGTGCCTGACCTGATCCGGTACTACCTTCACGAAGAGCCGATCATCGCCAACGTCGACACTTTCCGGCTCGAGGAAAAGGAAGCCAGGGAACATGTTCTGGACCGCTTGGAGGAGCTGGTGGTCAAGCCCGTCGATGGCTCAGGCGGTAAGGGCCTGGTCATCGGCCCGGATGCTTCCAAGGACGAGCTTGATGCTTTGCGGAAGCGCGTGATTGCGGATCCCCGTGGCTGGATCGCACAGCCAGTTCTCCAACTCTCCACGGTACCCACGCTCTCCGGAGATAAGTTCGGCCCGCGGCACGTGGACCTCCGCCCCTTTGCAGTCAACGACGGCGACGACGTCTGGGTCCTTCCCGGCGGCCTGACCCGGGTGGCACTCAAGGAAGGTTCACTGATTGTGAATTCCAGCCAGGGCGGCGGTTCCAAGGACACCTGGGTGTTGGCCAATTCGCCGCAAATGCCTGCCGAGATCATTCCGCGCCAGTCCGTGACGGTCCGCGAACAGGTCTCTGTGTGGCCGGTGGAAAGCAACTGGCGGGACCGCCAGACGGAGCAGCAACAATGATCCGGATGGCAGGGCCCAGAGGGACCCCTGCTCCATCGACCCCCGAACTTCGACAAGCACCACGCGAAGGAGGCACAGTTTCATGCTGAGCCGTATTGCCGAGTCACTTTTCTGGATCGGACGCTATGTAGAGCGGGCCGACGGCACTGCCAGAATCCTGGACGTGCACTTGGAGCGCCTGAACCATCTGCCCCTTGAAGAGCAGCGCAGTGTTGCGCGCGAACTCCTCGCCGTAATGGGCGCTAAACCACAAAGCGAAGACTTCGGCCTGCCCGAATTGCTGCATGCACTTGCCTATGACAAGCAGAGCGCATCCTCCATCGCGGGCTCGCTTGGCGCCGCACGTGAGAACGCACGCAGGGCGCGGGAGACCGTCTCGCAGTCACTCTGGGAAAGCCTCAACACCACGTATTACGGCCTCAGCCAGCATCGCAAGGACGTTGTGGGAACCTACCGTTTCTGCAACTGGGTCCTTGAGCGGACCGCCATGGTGCGCGGGCTGGCAGACACCACCGTCAGCCATGACGAGAGCTGGCTGTTCATGGTGCTCGGGCGTTCGCTTGAGCGTGCCGACATGACAGCACGCATGTTGTCCACGCGGGATGTGCAGTCCGCCGGAATGTCCTGGGTGAACATGCTGCGGTGTGCTGGCGCGTACGAGTCCTTCATCCGGACCCGGAGGGCCGCATTTGGCGACCAGCACGCCGCCGAGTTCCTGCTTCTGGACCGTTTGTTCCCACGCTCGATCGTCTACGCCCTGCGCGACGCGGACGAGTGCCTGGCAAAGCTGGATCCGTCAGCACAGCGGGTCGGCTTCATCAACGATGCCCGTCGGATTGTTGGGCAGGCCAGAACGTTCCTTGAGTTCCACAGGACCGATGACCTGATGTCCGAATTGCCCGAGCATATGGAACGTGTGCAGAAGGCCGTAACCCAGGCTTCGGACGCGATTTCCCGTAAGTACTTCAATCAGGCTGATGAGCACGCCTGGGTGGGAGAAGTTTCATGACCCGGCTGAGCATCGTCCACAAGACGGCCTACAAATACAACCGACGCGTGACGTTGTCCTATAACGAGGCGCGGATGACTCCATTGACGGACGGCCAGCAGGTTGTCTTGGAATCCTCGCTGAAGGTTTCACCCAACCAGGCCTCGGTCAGCACCTACCGCGACTACTGGGGCACGCGCGTCACTGCCTTCGATATGCAGATGCCCCACGAGAGCCTAGAGGTCCTTGCGACGGCCACGGTGGAAGTGCACCGCACCGAGCGCGTGGCAACCGAAGACGACATCGTGGGCTGGGACGTCATCGGCTCGGAGAAGATCCAGGACGAGTTCAGCGATTGGCTGCCCCAGTCCCGCTTGAGCGGTCCGGGTGAGGAAGTCCTCGCCATCATTCCAGGCGTGGTGGACGGTAAGAACCCCCATGAGGCCGCGTTGGCCATCTTTTCGTGGATGGCCGGCGAGATGACGTACATGAAGGGCACCACGGGCGTCACGACGAATGCCGAACAGGCGTGGACGCAACGCCAGGGTGTCTGCCAGGACCTTGCCCATTTGGCCATTGGCGCCTTGCGTAGCCGGGGCATACCAGCGCGCTACGTTTCGGGCTACATCCATCCGCGGTCCTCCGCTGACATCGGCGAAACGGTGGCCGGTCAGTCTCACGCGTGGTTGGAATGGTGGGACGGCGAATGGCGCAGTTGGGACCCCACCAACCACAAGCCCGCCGGCGACTACCACGTGACCGTGGCGAGGGGACGGGATTATCGGGATGTTCCGCCGCTGAAAGGCATTCTTTCGGGCGGTGGAGGTTCGGGCCTATCCGTTTCCGTGGAGATCACCCGCCTCGCATAAGTATTTTTCTTTACAGACATGGCCCCTGGAAGCATTCCTAGGGGCCATATTCTGTATCAAAACTCAAAGGATTCTTGATTTACCAGGGGGAGGGCTTGTAGTCCTTGAGGAAGACCCCGTACTGGTCCTCGCCGTTCTCGCCCATCACGATGGGGTCGTACACGCGGGCGGCACCGTCCACCAGGTCCAAGGGCGCGTGGAATCCTTCTTCCATGAGCCGCACCTTGGTGTAGTGCGGGCGTTCATCGGTGATCCAACCGGTGTCTACGGCAGTCATGAGGATGCCATCGGAATCCAACATTTCCTGGGCGCTGGTGCGCGTCATCATGTTCAAGGCGGCTTTGGCCATATTGGTGTGAGGATGTCCAGGACCCTTGTAGGCGCGGGAGAACTGCCCTTCCATGGCCGAAACGTTCACGATGTACTTTCGACGTGCCGTTGAGCGTTTCATGGCATCGCGCAGTCGGCTGACCAGCAGGAACGGAGCTGTGACGTTACACAGCTGCACTTCGAGCATTTCGAGCGGGTCCACCTCGTCCACTACCTGCGTCCAGCTGTTGATAGTGGCGAGGTCGGGGACCAGGCCACCGGCATCGATAGCCGTTCCGGATTCGATCCTGGCCAATGACGCCGAGCCGGTAGAGAGCGCCAGGGAAGTGATCGCGTCTCCGGCAAGGACAGGATGTTCGGTGACGCTGCTGGCCAAGGCCAGTGGATGCTTGTCATGGGCGTGGCCGAACGTGACCAGCTCGGGGCCTCCGTTGGCAGCCTCCAAGGCGGCCGGCAAGGGTTCGTCCTCGGCGTCAACCAAGGGTTTATAGGCGTTGCCGGAGCGTCGCACGGTTTGCGCGGCATTGTTGATGATGATGTCCAGCGGGCCAGCCTTGTTCAGGGAGTCCGTCAGGGCCATCACCTGGGCGGGATCACGGAGGTCGATGCCAACTATCCGCAGGCGGTGCAGCCAATCCGCGCTGTCTTCCATGGCAGCAAACCGACGTGCCGCGTCTTTGGGGAAGCGTGTTGTGATGGTGGTGTGGGCGCCGTCCCTGAGCAAGCGGAGCGCAATGTACATACCAATCTTGGCGCGTCCACCGGTTAACAGGGCATTGCGTCCCGTGAGGTCCGTGCGGGCATCGCGTTTACTGTGGCTGAATGCAGCGCACTCCGGGCACAGCTGGTGGTAAAACGCATCCACCTGCGTGTAGTGCTGCTTGCAGATATAGCAGGGCCGGGAACGGATCAGGTGGCCCGCAACCTCGCCGGTGGCTGACGGAGCAAGCTTGTTGCCACGCGTTTCGTCATCAATGCGGTCCGGCGCAGCTGTTGCGGTCAGGGCAAGGACTGCACGGTCGGCTTCCGCGATCAGGTCCCGCTTGGTGACGCGGCGGTGCCGCTTGACGGCTTTGAACATCTTGCCCGTTGCGCGGCGGACTGCGACGTAGTCCGGGTGCTCCTCGTCATAGACGTGGATTGTGGTCAGAACCTTGAGGCAGGCCTGGATCTCTTCAGGCGTCAGATCGGTGGAGCTCATTGACCTGATTTTACAGCCTTGGGAGCCTGAGGCCTGCCTCGGGTTCTACCAGCGCAGCCGGTGCCGGGCGGGAGCCTAGCGGCCGGCGCCCTGTGATGCTGCGTCTACTACCCGGGCCTGGATGCCGGCAGCTACCTTTTCTGCAGAATCCAGGATTTCGGGGTCATCCTGGGTGGCAGCCTTAACGGCTTCCGGCAGGCCGCGGCGGTACTCCGCGGACAACGCGAGCTCCTCCTCGCCAGGTTCAGGTACAAGCTGTCCCTTGGCAAGTACTGTGATCCCGGATTCGGTGACCTTGTAGCCACGGGCCTTGTCCAGCGCCGGGTCCAGGCCGATCGCGGCGCCGGCAGGGACCTTGACGTTCTTGTCCAGGATTGCCCGCTTGATCACTGCGCCTTCGCCGACGCGGACCTTATCCATCAGTACTGAATCCTGGACACGGCTGCCCGCCTCCACGAAGACGTCGTTGGAGAGCACGGACCCTTCAACGATGCCGCCTGAGATGACCACACCGCTGGCCACGATGGAGTCCAGGGCGGTGCCCACTGTGCTGTTCCCGCCGCGGACAAACTTAGCGGGAGGGGAAATGCTCTGGCGGGTGTAGATGGGCCACTCGGAGTTGTAGAGATTGAAGACGGGAACGGGGGAAATGAGGTCAACGTGGGCGTCGTAGAAGGAGTCGATGGTGCCAACGTCCCGCCAGTAGGTACGGTCGCGTTCCGTCGCCCCAGGGATGTCATTAAGCGTGAAGTCATAGACGCCGGCCTCACCCTTGTCCACGAAATAGGGAATGATGTCCCCGCCCATGTCGTGCTTTGTATCCAGGCGCTCGGCGTCAACATGAAGGGCCTCAACCAGGGCGTCCGCGTTGAAGACATAGTTGCCCATGGAGGCGAGGAACTGGGTGGGATCGGCCGCAAGCCCGGGCGTGCTGGCCGGCTTCTCCACGAATGCCGCAATCTTCTGGGGATCGTTCTGGTCAACTTCAATTACACCGAACTGGTTGGCCATGTTCAGCGGCTGCCGTACGGCTGCTACCGTAGCCTTCGCGCCGCTGGCGATGTGCTGTTCCACCATTTGTGAGAAGTCCATGCGGTAAACGTGGTCCGCGCCGACCACAACCACAATGTCCGGAGCGTCATCGTGGATAAGGTTCAGGGACTGGTAGATGGCGTTGGCGCTGCCAAGGAACCAGCTCTTGCCGACGCGCTGCTGCGCGGGAACGGAAGCTACGTAGCGGCCCAACTGTGTGGACATGCGCCAGGTCTCGGAGATATGTCGGTCAAGGCTGTGGGATTTATACTGCGTCAGAACGACGATTTTCAAATATCCCGAATTGACCAGATTCGATAGTGCAAAGTCAATAAGCCTATAGCCCCCCGCAAACGGAACCGCTGGCTTCGCCCGGTCCGCCGTCAAAGGCATGAGGCGATTGCCTTCGCCGCCAGCCAACACGATTGCCAATACTTTCTTCAACGCCATGGTCATAGCTCCCCGTACGTCTTCGTAGCCCCCAAAAGTCCGATTTTCCGGACCCTTTCACACTAGAACACATAAGCCGGAACGACTACGTTGGGTAACGTGCGAATAGACATTGTGACTAAAGAATTCCCTCCGGAAATTTATGGCGGTGCCGGTGTCCACGTTGCCGAGCTCAGCCGGGTGCTGGCGAAGCACGTGGATCTTCATGTTCGGGCGTTTGGCGCCCCACGTGATGCCGACTACCATGGGGCCACCGTGGCTTCCTACGGCACACCCGAGGACCTCGGCGACGCCAATGCTGCCCTCCAGACGTTGGGCGTGGATCTGCGGATCGTTCCGGACATTGCGGGAGCGGATCTCGTCCACTCGCACACCTGGTACGCGAACATGGCAGGACACCTCGCTTCGCTGCTGCATGGCATTCCCCATGTACTGAGTGCCCACAGCCTGGAGCCGTTGCGTCCGTGGAAGGCCGAACAGCTCGGTGGCGGCTATGCATTGTCCTCATGGGTGGAGAAGACAGCCTACGAAGCTGCCGCGGCGATCATCGCCGTATCCGATGGAATGAGGCAGGACATCCTGCGCAGCTACCCTGACGTTGACCCCGCCAAGGTCCGGGTGGTGCATAACGGGATCGACGTTTCCCTGTGGGAACGGGACGAAGAGGACGACGCCATCCGTGCGTTGGGCATAGATCCCTCCAAGCCAAGTGTGGTGTTCGTTGGCCGGAACACCCGCCAAAAGGGCGTCCCCTACCTGCTGCGCGCCGCTTCCAGCCTTCCCGCCGATGTTCAACTGGTCCTCTGCCTCGGTGCAGCTGACACTCCCGAATTGGCAGCTGAAACAGCACGCCTCATTGAGGAACTCCAAAGCAAGCGTGAGGGCGTGATCCTCATTGAGCGAATGCTGCCGCGCCGGGAACTCATCCAGGTCCTCAGCCATGCCACGGCATTCGCCTGCCCCTCCATCTACGAACCGCTGGGCATCGTGAACCTTGAAGCCATGGCTTGTGGCGCCGCTGTGGTGGCAAGCGCAACCGGCGGCATTCCAGAGGTGGTCCAGCATGGCGAAACCGGCTTGCTGGTCCCCTTGGAGCAGGTAACCGACGGTACGGGAACACCGCTGGACCCACAGAAATTTGTGGCCGACTTTGCTGCAGCCCTTAACGAGGTAGTGGCAGATCCAGCGCGCGCCCGCAAGATGGGCATGGCGGGACGGCGCCGCGCCGAGGAACACTTCTCGTGGGAATCGATCACTGAAACCACCCTTGAGGTATACCGCTCCGTTCTTAACTGAGCAGCCTTAGCTCAAAACCGTCCGGAAAAGCAGTGAAAACTACGACGGCGCCGCCCCCTTGACTGGGGACGGCGCCGTCGTGGTTTGGCCAAGCTTTCGATAAAGTTCACTGACCGGAAATCTCGTACCGTTAGCGGGACTTGGACGCCTTCAGTGCCAGCAGTGACTTCTCGTCCGCTGGCGCGGTGCCGCTGGCCCGTTCTTTACGGAAGTGGGTTCGGGCCTCATCCTGGCGGCTTGCTTCGGCGCCGGTCGCGATTGCTGCGCGCAGGTGCTCGGGTCCGTAGCCAAAGGCATCCACGAGGTCCAGCGCGTGGGGACGGATCTTGACCAGCAGCCGGTTGATGTACGTCCCCACGGTCCGGCCGCGTTGCATGGAGAGCCGGCCGTTCATGAGGTACCACGACAAGTGCTTCTCGATGAGCGAAAGCCCGAACAGATCCCGCAGCCAGGTGAGGACCCGCTTGGTTCCCTCATCGGAAACCTTCGCCAGTGCCTCCGTGAAAGCTTCCCACTGGAGGAGCTCGGCATGGGCTTGAGCGGCTTCGATGAGTTCATGCTGGTGCTGGTTGAACAGGGCTCCCGCCTGGTGCTGCGGCAGCTTGTTGGCGCCCTTCAGCGCCGCACCTACTTCGGCCACCATGGACTGCACGCGGTCCGTCAGCAGGGTCCGCTGGCCTTCCTCGTCGCGCAAAGCCAGTGCTGCTTTCTGCACCGAACCCGTGTCAGCTACGAACTGAGCAACCTGCCGAAGGCCCGTCCTGTGCAAGGCGACACCCGCGGCCTGGTCCACTACATACCGCGCAAGCACGCCGAAGTCCGCATTGCGGAATTCCTTGGCATAGTCGGCCAGTAGACGCTTGGCCACCAACTGCAGCAGGACGGTGTTGTCGCCTTCAAAAGTCACGTAAACGTCAAGGTCGGCGCGCAACGAGGCAAAGCGGTTCTCGATCAGGAAGCCTGCGCCACCACAGGCTTCGCGGCACTCCTGTAGAGTGTCCAGCGCATGCCAGGTGCTGAGGGGCTTCAGTGCGGCCGCCAAGGTTTCCAGATCCTGACGGTCGGCGTCGGTATCGTGGGCGCCGGAGAAAACGTCGTCGAACTTTTGCAGGAGCTGCTCGTGGGCAAAACTCGCAGCGTACGTCGTGGCAAGGCGGGTGAACAGGCGCCGCTGATGACGCTGATAGTCCAGCAGGACTTCTTCGTCAGTAGGTGAGGAAGCGTTGAACTGACGGCGCTCGGTGGCGTACTGGATGGCTGTCTTGAGCGCCACCTTGCTGGCCGCCACAGCTGCCCCGTCCAAGGAGACCCGGCCTTGGACCAAGGTTCCAAGCATCGTGAAGAAGCGGCGGCCCGGGCTCTCGATGGTTGATGAATACGTGCCATCGACAGCTACATCGCCGTATCGGTTCAGGAGGTTGGTGCGGGGGATACGGACGTCGGTGAAGTGGAGCCGGCCGTTGTCGATGCCGTTCAGGCCGCCCTTGATGCCATCATCTTCCCCGCCGATGCCTGGCAGGAATTCTTTGGTGGTGGGGTCGCGCAGCTCCACATAAAAGGCGTGCACGCCGTGGTTAATGTTTTTGGTTACCAGCTGCGCAAACACGACGGCGGCCAGGCCATCGTTTGCGGCGTTGCCGATGTAGTCCTTCCAAGCTGCCCGGAAGGGGGTGTTGATGACGAATTCCTGGTTCGCCTCGTCATAAGTGGCCGTAGTGGCGATGCTGGCGACGTCGGAGCCGTGGCCCGTCTCCGTCATCGCGAAACAACCCGGAATTGCCAGGCTCATGATACCGGGGAGCCATTTGTCGTGGTGCTCCCGGGTACCAAGGTGCATGACAGCGGAGCCAAAGAGGCCCCACTGAACGCCGGCCTTGATCTGCAGTGACGGGTCGGCCGTAACGAGCTCTTCGAATCCGGCAACATTGCCGCCGTGATCATCCGAACCTCCCAGGCGGGTGGGGAACGCCCGGTGTACAGCATTGTTGTCCACCAGGAACTTCAATTGTTCAAACACGCGGGCCCGGTGTTCCGTGTGGTGGAGGCCTTCAATTTTGCGAACGTCGGGATGACCGGCTATTTGGCGGGCTTGGTGCCGGATGTGGGCCCATTTGCCCAAGAGCTGCTCACCCAGCGCTGCGACATCCACCACCGGGTCCGCAGCCCGCTTGCCGGATCCACTGGTACCGGAGCCACTGGTGCGAATGGCCGCGTCCTCGCGGCCTGATGGTTGATGGGCTGATGAAGCCCGGTCCACTACTTCAGTCATGTTGGTTCCTTCTTTGGTTCTTACAACTGATGGATCACTTCTCATGTCAGTTGGCCGCTTTGAGTTCAGGAGCGATGCCCAGGCATAGCCAATCCGTAATGTGGCCGGCCATGGTTGCCTGGTTAGGCTTGCTGTCCGAGGCAGGGCTTCCCAGCCACATTTCACCGGCGTTCCGCACGAGCCCAATGGCGGCAGTGGGCCAGTACTCGATCAACGCCTCTTTTTCTGCGCCGAGGTACTGCCGCATAGGCGTGGCGATCATGTCGGTGATTTGTTCGAAGAAGTTTCCCAACGCGCCCGACGCCGCAATCGCATCCTGCGAGGAAGCTTCCCCGGGCGTCAACCGGGTGATGAACGCATAAACGTTGGGACTGGACTCCGCCATTTGCAGGTAAGCCGAAACCATGGCGTACAGCCCTTCGCGTGGTGTCTGCGCCAACTGGGCCGCTTCTTTCATGCGGCGTTGCATTTGCCCTAGAACTACTTCTCCCATGGCCCCTTGAAGGCCTGCCTTATCGCCGAAATAGCGGTAGTAGACCGACTTTGAGGTGCCCGCGGCACCGGCGATGTCTTCCATGGATGCTTCGCTTCCCAAGGCGTGCACAGCCCTGCGTGCTGCCTTGATGAGCTCGCGCCGACGCTCCTCGCGATGGCTCTGCCATCTGGCGGCACGCCCATCTACCGCAAGGTCGGGAACAGAGTTGCCGGACTCCACGGTGGCATCAACGGCACCCGTGCTGGAAGAGGCAAGTGCGTTCGGAAAATCTGTACGGCGACGGTTCACGATACCCAGCGTATCAGGTACGCTGGGTATCAGTAACTGGTATTCATCGAAGGAGTCAAGCATGGCTGCAGCAGACGCGCCCGCGGGCGAGAACACAGGTACCGCGGGCACGCACAACACGCACGCAGGTACAGACGGCTTCGCAAGCGGAGAGCAGAGCAAGGGCGTCAAGAGGACGCGTGCTGCTGTGATCGTTGGGGGCAACCGGATCCCGTTTGCCCGCACGGGCGGCGCTTACGTGAAATCCTCCAACCAGGACATGCTTACTGCTGCATTGGATGGGCTGATCGCCCGCTTCGGGTTGCAGGATGAGCGGATCGGTGAGGTAGCTGCTGGAGCGGTGCTGAAGCATTCACGGGACTTCAACCTCACCCGGGAGGCTGTACTGGGTTCGGCGTTATCTCCAGAGACACCCGCGTACGACCTTCAGCAGGCATGTGCCACGGGACTGGAAACCGTGCTTGGGCTTGCAAACAAGATCAAGCTTGGGCAGATCGAGTCCGCGATCGCCGGTGGCGTTGACTCCGCGTCCGATGCCCCGATCGCCGTCAGCGAGGGGCTGCGGGAAATCCTGCTGGACCTCAACCGCGCCAAGACCTCCGTCCAGAAGCTGAAGGTCCTGGCCCGCATCCGGCCAAAGGATTTGGCCCCGGATGCTCCCAACACCGGCGAACCGCGTACTGGCCTGTCCATGGGCGAACATCAAGCGCTCACCACGGCACAGTGGAAGATCAGCCGGGAGGCGCAGGACGAACTGGCCTTCAACAGCCATCGCAACCTCGCCGCCGCGTATGAGCGCGGCTTCTTCGAGGACCTCATTACTCCGTATCGCGGCCTCAACCGGGACTCGAATCTTCGCGCAGACACCACGTTGGAGAAGCTCTCCACGCTGAAGCCTGTCTTTGGCAGGAACCTGGGATCCGAGGCCACGATGACCGCCGGCAATTCGACGCCGCTGACCGATGGCGCCGCAACCGTCCTGCTTGCCACCGAAGAGTGGGCGGACAGCCGGGGCCTGCCCAAGCTCGCCACCGTCCTGGACGGTGAGGCAGCCGCCGTCGACTTCGTCCACGGTAAGGACGGACTTCTGATGGCGCCGGTCTTTGCCGTACCGCGCCTCCTCGCGCGCCACGGGCTGACTTTGGAGGACTTCGACTTCTTCGAAATCCATGAGGCTTTCGCCGGGACCGTCCTCAGCACGCTGGCTGCCTGGGAAGATGAAGACTTCGGACGAACGCGGTTGGGGCTGGACGGCGCGCTGGGAAAGGTGGACCGCACCAAACTCAACATCCATGGTTCTTCACTCGCTGCCGGGCACCCGTTTGCAGCAACCGGTGGCAGGATCGTGGCCTCGCTGGCAAAGATGCTCCATGACAAGGGAGCTGTGGATGGAAGGCCGGCACGTGGCCTGATTTCGGTGTGTGCCGCCGGGGGGCAGGGCGTTGTTGCCATTCTGGAAGCAGCCTAGGGGAGCGTGATGACAGACAAGTACGCCAAAATCGTCAGCAAGGGACTTGGCAAGGACGTCGCCAAAAGGCTCGGGCTGCCGCAGCCGGTTGAGCTGCGTCGACACCAGCCAGGCGCACCGCTTATCGATGGGCCGGTGCTGGTCAACGGCGACAGCCGCGGCGCGGATGACCTCGCCACCGCGCTTCTTGGTTGGGGCCTGGACGTCCGCCGTCATGCATTGCCCAAGGAAAAGCTCGGGGCCATCATTGTTGTCCTCGACGCCGTGCAGCACCCAGAGGACCTGGGCAAGCCCGTGCTCACGATTGGTGCTTCCTTGCGGGACCTTGCACCCAACGGACGGGTGATTACCCTCTCAAGAACGGCCGGGTCCGCATCAGGGCCCGCTTCGGCGGCTGCCCGGCAGGGCGTCGATGGCCTGCTGCGTTCATTGGCCAAGGAATTGCGCGCAGGCGCCACCGCCAACGGCCTTCTTCTCGATGAGGATTTGGCCACCACCAGTCCGTCCGCGCTGGGAGCCCTCCGGTTCTTCCTTTCCGGCCGCTCCGCCTATGTGGATGGCCAGTTCCTGACCATCAGCTCCTCGTCCGGTAGCTTGCCCTTTGACGCCGAAAAACCTCTTGCCGGCAAAGTTGCCGTGGTCACTGGTGCAGCGCGGGGTATTGGTGCCGCGATCGCCCGGACGCTACACCGTGATGGGGCCAAGGTTGTGCTGGTGGATGTCCCTGCCGCGGGGGATCATTTGGCGGCAGTGGCCAACGAGGTCCGTGGGACCGCCCTCCAACTCGACATCACCCGTGAGGACGCCGGTCACCGGATTATCGACCACGCGGTGGAACGCCATGGCAGGCTCGACGTCGTAGTCCACAACGCCGGCATCACCCGCGACCGGCTCCTTGCCAACATGGATGAGGGCCGCTGGCAGTCTGTCATCGCTGTCAACATCGCGGCGCAACTGAGGATCAATGAGGCCCTCCTGGCATCCGAGCACTTCAAGGAGAGGCCGCGCATCGTTTCGGTGGCATCCACCAGCGGCATTGCCGGCAACAGGGGCCAAACAAACTATGCCGCGTCCAAGGGTGGCGTGATCGGAATGGTGCGCTTAACAGCGCCGCTCATGGAGTCCTTCGGGGGGACGATCAACGCTGTGGCACCAGGGTTTATTGAAACAGAGATGACAGCCCGGATGCCGTTCGTCATACGGGAAGCCGCGCGCAGGGCCAACTCCCTCAGGCAGGGCGGCCAGCCCCGGGATGTGGCGGAAGCCATCGCTTTCCTCGCGAGCGATGCCGCGGGAGGAATCTCGGGCGAAGTCCTTCGCGTGTGCGGACAGCAACTGGTGGGAGCATGAGCAAACCACAGCCGGTCATCCTTGGGGAGCTGCCGTCGCTGTCCAAGCTCTACATGAATGCCGCGGCAACTGCCGCTCGCCGCCGCATTATGGGGTCATCTGCGGGGCAGGCGACACTGCCCGCCGTCAGCCACGAGGTCAAGGGAGTCCAGGCGGACGTCGCCAACCTGACCGCCTACCAGCACCTGCTGGGGGAGACCGCCAGCGACATCCTGCCAGCAGGATTCGTCCACGCGCTGGCCTTTCCGGTGTCCATGAGCGTGATGAACCGGGATGATTTTCCGTTGCCGTTGCTCGGGATGATCCACCTCAGGAACCATGTAGAGCAGCGGGTTCCCATCCAGTTCACAGAAGCCCTGGACATCCTGTCTTGGTCGGAGAACCTTTCGGGTCATCGCGTGGGTACGCAAGTGGATGTCATCGCCGAAGTCCGCTCCAGCTCCTCAGGCGAGCTGCTGTGGCGGGGAATTTCCACGTACCTTGCGAAAGGGGTCTTCCTGCCTGGTATCGACAAGCCGGGAAACTCAAGCGGCTCCGGGGACAATGGCAACTTTTCCCCGCCGGACCCCACAGCCCTGTGGCAACTGGACCTGGACATCGGACGCAGTTATGCCGCCGTCTCCGGAGATTTCAATCCCATCCATCTGAGCGTGCTATCGGCCAAAGCATTGGGTCTGAGGGGATCCATTGCCCACGGCATGTACCTTGCCTCGCGAGCGTTGGCAGACGTCGGAGCGGTCAAGTCTGATGCCTTCACCTGGGACGTGACGTTTGAAGCGCCGGTGTTCCTGCCTGCCCGGGTGGCGCTGGACATATCCACCATCCAGGCGGAAACCGGGGCTTGGCAGCGTTCGGACTACGTGGCGTGGAACCCACGCAGCGGCCGGCGCCACTTTAGGGGGAGCGTGGCTCCATTGTCGTAGGCCCTCCATAAATCCTTAGGGGCGGGATATTCTCTTCAGACGGACCGCCCGTAGGAGGAGAGTCTTGCCACATGAACCAGATAAGTTTGTGCGTCTCGACCTACAACCGGGTTGATGATCTGAAGAGGTTGCTCTCCAGCGCTCTCGGCCAGGAACCCGCAATTCCCATCATCGTCTATGACGATGCATCCTCGGACGGCACTTCAGAGGTGGTCCGAGAGCAGTTTCCCGCCGTTGAACTTATTACGGGTCAGGAGAATGTCGGTTTGATCGCTGCCCGGAACATCTGCATCCGGGCAGCATCCACTCCATTCGTCCTCATCCTCGATGATGACGCGTACTTCACATCCGCCTCCACGGCCCGGCAAACCGTGGCCGACTTTTCATCGCCTGCAATTGCCGCCGTTGCGGTCCCCTTTACCGAGAACGGCGCCTTGATGCAGGGCGACCAATCAGGCGATACTGTTCAACTGGCCCGGAGCTTTATCGGCGCGGCTCATGCTCTGCGCCGGGATGCCGTACTGGCCTGTGGCGGTTTGCGTGAATCCTATAGGTTCTATTGTGAGGAATCGGATTTATCGATTCGACTGTTGGCTTCAGGCCTCGTAGTCAGGCACGGAACCTCGGATCCGGTGGAGCACTGCCCGAATCCTGACCGTCACCCTCTACGTAGGCGCCAATTGCGCTGGCGAAGCGAACTTCGCTTCAAGTGGTGCCACACACCAACTTTGTTTGTGGTGCCGGTACTCGTAGGTCATGTGGGTCTCCTGCTCGTGAGGTCGGGGCAATTTGGTGGCCTTCGGGAATCTTTTCGGCTGTGCTATTCATCCTGCAGGGACGTCTTCATGTCGCGGTTCGAACGCAAAGGTGTGGATATCCGGACCTACCTCCTGTGGAGACGCCTTGCCAAGCTTCCCCGATTGACTCTGGACGCGACCGACCACGTTCTTGCCTTTCGACGTGCTCCTCAGCAGCGGCAGGCTCAGGGGCGCGGCATTTCGCTCAAGCGATGAGCCAGGAAAATTGGATTGGTGGGAGTGATGATCATGAGGGAACGCCACCTGACCGTACGGCGACAAGCGGCTGCATCCAGTGCCTCCATCTGGGCTGTGTTAGCGGATTTCGGGAACCTCGCCGACGTCTGGAACGGCCTAAGGGCATCACAATCGGTCGGTAACAAGACCCAAGGGCTGGGCGCCTGCCGTCAGGTACGCTTGTCGCCCGTCGGCTCGATGATCGAAACCATCACCGAATGGGAGGAAGGCCGCGTCCTCGCAACGAAGAACGAGCCGTCGACACTGGTGCCCTTCAAACAAGCCAACTCCAGGCTCGTCCTCCAGCCGGATGGCGAGGGGACAGCGATGGCCTTTGACTACCGTTATGTGCCCAGGGGTGGGCCTCTCGGCCGCCTGACCGGCCCTCTGATTGACAGAATGCTGACGGCGACCTTCGAAAGTATGCTGGCTGCGGTCGAGAAGGCTGCCCGCCAAGGCAACTGAAAGGTGATGCCGCCGTGCAGACCCTCAGTCTTATTCGAATATATGTTCTATTCTTAGTCCATGAGACCCAAGCAAGACTCCAAAGCTTTCGCCCGCATGATGTTGCAGACCGAGGCGGAAGCAAAGCACCCTAAACCTGACGATGGCAAAATCATGGAGCTGGAGCCGGGTGCCCAACCGCTTGTTCGTGTTGGTGAGGTGTATGGACGGGCGATCAAGTACACGCGGACCTATGGCCTCGTGGAGTGGGTGGATGATCGGCGTGACTACCATGTGGAATGGTTTCCAGCCGGACAGATCAAACGGGTGGCCCAGGAGTCATGGCGGGGCTGGCCGTTGGCGTAGTAAAACGCCACCCATGACTGGAAGGGGGGGGGTCCAGTGTGCTTGAAGGCACAAAAAAACCCCGGTTTCCCGGGGCCTTCTTTGTGCGCGGAGGGGGACTTGAACCCCCACCCCCTTTCGAGGACTAGCACCTCAAGCTAGCGCGTCTGCCATTCCGCCACCCGCGCAGGTGGTATTCAGAGAAGCCATTCCGCACCTTCCGGTGCTTCACTTTCCTCCGAAGCAGCGAGAAAAACTCTAACACGCTTTGAAGCAACTAAAAAATCGATGCTGGTCAGGACGGGTTGCAGGCCTCCAACGCGTGGCGGCGCCGGGAATTGCCCAACCGACGGCGCTTCCGGTGAGTAGGCTGGTGGAACACGGGACGGTAGAGCTGCGGGGTCCGCAGTGCGCGTCGCCGGCACCTGCAGCCCAGCCAACGCAAGGAGAATTTCCATGTCTGTCATCCGCCCCGAAGACGAAGTTGTCCGGATCTGCCAGGAGCTCATCCGGATCGACTCCTCCAACTTCGGCGACGACACGGGACCGGGCGAACGTGCTGCAGCGGAGTACACGGCTGGCCTGATCACGGAAGTGGGTCTCGAGGCCGAGATTTTCGAGTCTGCACCGGGACGTGCCAGCGTCGTCACGCGCATGGCCGGGGAGGACCCCTCAGCTGACGCGCTGGTGGTGCACGGACACTTGGACGTTGTACCCGCCCTGAAGGATCAGTGGAGCGTTGACCCCTTCAGTGGTGAGCTGAAGGACGGACTGATCTGGGGTCGCGGTGCCGTGGACATGAAGGACATGGATGCCATGATCCTTTCAGTGATGCGGGACTTCGCCCGGACTGGTCGCAGGCCCAAGCGGGACATCATTTTCGCCTTCTTCGCAGACGAGGAAGCTGGCGGCACTTATGGCGCCCGGTATGCCGTGGAGCACCGACGCGAATTGTTCGATGGGGCCACCGAGGCTATCTCCGAAGTGGGCGGCTTCTCCGCGACCATCGGCGGTCAGCGAACGTACCTGCTTCAAACTGCCGAGAAGGGCTTGTCCTGGCTGCGGCTGGTGGCCCATGGACGGGCTGGCCACGGTTCGCAGATCAATACGGACAACGCGATCACCCGGCTCGCGGCGGCCGTCACCAGAATCGGCGAATACAAGTGGCCCGTAGAACTGACTCCCACAACCAGGCAGTTCCTGGACGGCGTGACCGAACTTACTGGCGTGGAGTTTGATGCCGACAACCCGGATATCCTGCTCAAGGAGCTTGGCACCGTGGCCCGCTTTGTGGGAGCAACGCTGCAAAATACTTCCAATCCCACCCTGCTCCGCTCGGGCTACAAGCACAATGTCATCCCGGAATCGGCCGAGGCATTCGTGGATTGCCGCACGCTGCCCGGCCAGCAGGAACTGGTGTTCGAAACCATCAAGGAGCTCGTTGGGGACGGCATTGAGATCAGCTACGTCAACAAGGATGTCTCGCTGGAGGTGCCGTTTGCCGGCAACCTGGTGGACTCCATGATCGACGCCTTGCATTCCGAGGACCCGGGCGCCAAGGTACTTCCGTACACCCTCTCCGGAGGGACCGACAACAAGTCCCTGAGCAAGATCGGCATCACCGGCTATGGCTTCGCTCCACTGATGCTGCCGGACGAGCTGGACTTCACAGGCATGTTCCACGGCGTGGACGAGCGAGTGCCGGCGGAGTCCCTGCAATTCGGCGCGCGCGTCCTCAACAGGCTGCTGAGCAACTACTAAAACGCAATCTTCACGAAAGACGGTGGGCGATGACCCCAGAGGAAATCCTTCCGGATGCGCTGTTGGAACGTCTGCGCGGACGGGCGGCCGGTTATGACCACAACAATCTCTTCTTCCATGAAGACCTGGAAGAGCTGGCAGCCGCCGGTTACCTGAAACTCTTCGTGCCAGTTGCCGACGGCGGTATGGGACTGGGTCTGGAAGCGGTAGCTGCGCTGCAGCAGCGCCTCGCCACGGCCGCCCCGGCCACAGCACTGGCAGTCAACATGCACTTGGTCTGGACCGGCGTCGCGCATTTCATGGCTGCCAGGGGAGAGGCCACGCTGGACTTCGTGCTGAAGGAAGCCGGCAAGGGGGAAGTGTTTGCTTTCGGAATTTCCGAAGCGGGCAACGATTCAATGCTGTTCGACTCCACTACTGTTGCGGAGCCGCTGCCCGACGGTGGCTATCGATTCACCGGACGGAAGATCTTCACGAGCCTCTCCCGTGGCTGGACCCGTCTGGGAACGTTCGGCAAGGACGCCAGCGCCAGGAACGGAGAGGGCGAGTTGGTTTTCGGGTTTATCCATCGTGATGAACCCGGGCACGAAACCCTTAACGATTGGGACACCCTGGGAATGCGGGCCAGTGCCTCGAACACCACCCTGTTGAAGGGAGCGGCGGTTCCAAAGGAGCGGATCTTCCGCAAACTGCCTGTCGGGCCAAACCAGGACTTACTGATTTTCGCGATTTTTGCCTGCTTTGAGACCTTGTTGGCAGCCGTCTACACGGGATTGGCAGAGCGTGCATTCATGCTGGGCATTGAAAGTGTCAAGCGACGGGTCTCGGCGAAGCACGGCGGACGCAGTTTCGCCCAGGACCCGGACATCCGGTGGAAAGTTGCCGATGCGGCCTTGGCCATGGACGGTATCTATCCCCAGTTGTCGGCTGTAGCCCGCGACATCGACAACCTGGTGGACCATGGAGCCCAGTGGTTCCCCAAGCTTGTTGGACTCAAGTTGCGGGCCACGGAAAATGCCCGCTACGTGGTGGATCTGGCGATCAGGGTCACTGGAGGATCGAGCTACTTCCGCGGCTCGGAACTGGAACGCCTCTACCGGGATGTACTCGCTGGAATTTTCCATCCGTCCAACGACGAATCGGCGCACAACACGGTGGCGAACGCCTGGCTTGGGCCCGTGGATAACTGAGGAACCTGTACAGCTGAGGAACCTGGATAACTGAGGAACCTGGCAGCTGACTAAACCGTGCGCTGCACGGAATAGACTTTTCGGCGCAACCAGAAGCGCCTGCCGCCACCGAGGTATAGCCGGCTGCGTTCCAGCTCCCACTTTCCGTACTCGGAGTGCTCTGCGAGCCGACGCCGGGCTTCGGGCAGTGAATCGTCAGGTCCTACCGTCAGTACGAGGTACTCGTACTGACGTGCATAGTCACGTTGGCGCTCTTCGGAGCTGCCTCGAAATTGTTCCTTCATCCCTCTCCATTTTCGTCCTTTTCGGGCTAACGTGAAGTCATGAGCATCGATCCGCGTGTCGCGCTTCAGTCACTGACTGCTGCCCTGGAAGAGCACTTGGCCGCCGCTTCAGCCCGCCGGGGCGAGGGTGACCCCAACGTCGAGGCGGCGTTCTTCGCCATCGCAGACGCCTTCGAGGTTTACGAAGACGCCCTGTACGAGGCATATTCCGAGGTTACTCCGCTGCAGGTGTTTGATGACGAGGAAGAGGACGATGACGAGGTCCTGGACGAAGACCTCGAAAGCCTGGAGGACTAGGGAGCCTCTAATACTAGGGAGCCTTCAATAAGCGGCAACCAACCGGCCACCGACGGTGGCCGGTTTTTTGTGTCGTTTCCCGAGCTCTTTGTCCTGTTTCCAGCCCGGAATGTAGCGGTTTTCGGTGGCGCCGTGAGGCTTAAAGCACGTAGTCCTGCGTCATCTGGCTAGGTACTCGCACGTAGGAGCCATGGGTAAAGCTGCGCAAACTTGAGTACCGACTACTGGTGCGCCTCCTGACAGCCGCCGCTTCACTGGGATGTAGGCAACGGCAGGTCTGCGAAGAAGGCTGACATGGTAAAAGTTCCAGTCTTGCGTTCGGGCAAGGTGGCAGCACCACAGGGTGCGCCTAACTTTTCCTTGGGCACGGCGTTCA
Organism: Paenarthrobacter sp. YIM B13468; assembly: GCF_042788025.1. Lineage (NCBI taxonomy): Bacteria > Bacillati > Actinomycetota > Actinomycetes > Micrococcales > Micrococcaceae > Paenarthrobacter > Paenarthrobacter sp. YIM B13468. The sequence goes on from NZ_JBHZPI010000017.1 coordinate 53,459, forward strand.
CCGCGAAACCTGGTGTTGTCGATGTCAATCCGCCGGTGTCTCCCTGGATTGACAAGTCCGTTGCTGCACAACGGGCTGAAAAGGCGGGACTGGCGGCGTTGAGGGCAGATGTCACCCTGGACCTCAAGCCGCCAGTCACCCACCGCAACTCCCGCATCGCCTCCTCCGGGGCCGAACGGTACAACGGATCCGGCTGGGCCAAGGCGCTCACCAACAGTCTTCGATTGGCAGACAGCGCCCTGGTAGCGGCAGCAGTCACGTCAGGTTTCCTTCTGAACACTGACGGCCTTGCCGTTGCGGCAGGCGGCGCGGGACATGAGCGGCAGCTTATGCTCGGCTTCATACTTGGCATTGCCTGGCTGGGCGCTCTGGAGGTCTATCGGACACGGGATCCGAAAGTACTCGGGGTTGGGCCCGAAGAGTACAAGCGTGTCCTGTCCGCGAGCCTTCGCGTTTTCGGCTTTCTGGGGCTCGTGGCAGTCGTTTTCCAGTTGGAGTCCGCAAGCTCATTCGTCTTGGTGTCCCTGCCAGTGGGCTTGGTGGCCCTGACAGGCAGCCGGTGGATGTTCCGCCGCTGGCTGACGCGCGAAAAGTCACGCGGCCGCTGCCTCTCCCGTGCCATTGTGGTGGGGGAGCCGCAGGATGTCAGATACGTCATCAAGCAAATCAACAGGAAGTCCGGTGCTGCGTACAACATCCTGGGGGCATGCCTTCCAGGGGCCCGGCGTGGCGCCGTCCTGGTGGTGGATAACGTGCGGGTTCCCGTCTTGTCATCGATTTACGGTATTGCCCATACCGTGCGTCAGACGGGCGCCAACGCGGTGATCGTTGCCGGTCCGGTCCCTGGCGGCAACCAGTTCATCCAGGAGTTGGGCTGGCGCTTGGAAGAAGATGCCGCCGAACTCGTCCTGGCAGCAACGCTGACCAACGTGGCAGGCCCGCGCATCCATTGGCGCCCGGTTGAAGGCCTGCCCTTGATGCACGTGGATATTCCGCACTACTCCGGTGGCAAACACACACTCAAACGCCTCATGGACATTGTGGTGTCGGCTGCTGCCTTGCTTTGCCTGGCGCCACTGCTGGCTGTTTTGGCGCTGATAGTCAGGTTTGACAGCCCGGGTCCAGTCCTTTTCCGGCAGGAACGGATAGGTAGGCGAGGCACCACCTTTCAGATGCTGAAATTCCGTTCCATGGTGGTTGATGCCGAAGCGCGGCTGGAAGAACTCAGCGGTAAGGACCAGGGCGCCGGTGTCCTCTTCAAGATCCGCGAGGATCCCCGCATCACCAAGTGCGGCCGTTGGATGCGCAAGTACTCCTTGGACGAGCTACCCCAGTTCTGGAATGTGCTGGCCGGGAACATGAGCCTTGTGGGCCCCCGACCGCCACTCCTTCGCGAAGTCAATGGCTACGAACGGCATACCCATCGCCGGCTGCTCATCAAACCTGGAATTACTGGCCTGTGGCAGATCAATGGACGATCAGACCTTCCCTGGGATGAAGCCGTCCGGCTGGACCTCTATTACGTCGAAAACTGGTCGATAGCGGGCGACCTGATGATCATGTGGCGCACCTTCAGGGCCATGATCCAGCCCTCCGGTGCCTACTGATGAGGGTTGGAACCAACCGTCTGACCCGGGACACGCCGGGCAGCACAACAAGCAGTACCTGAGAAAGAACCGAGCTATCCAACACAGAATCCGAGTGGAAAATGAGCATAGGAACTATTCCATCAGGCCACCTCAACGGCCACGGGATGACCCCGAAATTGCGGATCGCCGTGGTCGGAGCGGGATATTGGGGCCCGAACCTCGCCAGGAACCTTAAAGCCAGCCCGGACTGGGAACTCGTGGCAATTTGCGATCTTGACGTGGAGCGCGGACTTCGGCTGGCCGAAACGGTAGGCGGCGTCGCCGTCGTCGAGTCCTTGGACGAACTCCTGGACACCTACAACCTGGACGCCGTCGCCGTGGCGACCCCGGCGCACACGCATCACGGAGTAGTGATGACTGCCTTGCGCGCCGGCATGCACGTACTCGTCGAGAAGCCACTCGCGGATAGCCGTGCCAAGGGCCTGGAAATGGTGGAGGAAGCCAAAGCCCGCGGCCTGGTCCTCATGGCAGACCATACCTATTGTTTTACTCCCGCGGTTTTGAAGATCCAGGAGCTTGTATCAAGTGGGGCATTGGGCGACATCTTGTACGTTGACTCCGTGCGCATCAACCTCGGACTTGTCCAACCGGACGTCAACGTGTTCTGGGATCTTGCACCGCACGACCTCTCGATCCTCGATTTCATCCTACCGGGAGGCCTGCACCCCACCGAGATCTCTGCCCACGGCGCAGACCCGCTGGGTACCGGCCGCGACTGCGTAGGCCACTTGACCTTCGGCCTGCCAAACGACGCCATGGTACATATCCACGTGAACTGGCTCAGTCCCACCAAAATCCGCCAAATGATCATTGGCGGCTCAAAGAGGACGCTCGTCTGGGACGACCTGAACCCGCAACAACGCCTCAGCGTCTATGATCGCGGCGTCAGCCTGGAACAACAGCCACGGTCCGCGGCGGACAAAAAGACCTCGGCCATCTCTTATCGCCTGGGCGACACCTGGTCACCGGCGTTGCAGGAGCGCGAACCGTTGGGCCAAGTGGTCGCCGAGCTGGCTGGCTCCATCCGGAACCACACGATACCGCGCACCAGCGGAGAATCCGGGCTCAGGGTCCTCTCAGTACTGGAAGCCGTCACCCAAAGCCTGGGAACAGACGGCCAGTCCACCATCGTTGCGGGCAACGAGGTCGCTCTCCAGGTCGCACAGTGAAGAAGCTGCTCGGCGCCAACGTCCTGGTCACCGGAGGCGCCGGAACCATCGGATCCACCCTGGTAGACCAACTGCTCGACGCCGGTGCGGCGCACGTGGACGTCCTGGACAACCTCGTCAGGGGGCGCCGGTCCAACCTCAACGATGCCTTGGCTACCGGACTCGTACAGCTGGTGGAAGGTGACCTGAGGGACCGGGACATGGTCCACGACCTCACCAGGGGCAAAGATCTGGTTTTCCATCAGGCTGCGATCCGTATCACCCAATGCGCCGAGGAGCCACGGTTGGCGCTTGAGGTCTTGGTGGATGGAACCTTCAACGTGCTCGAAGCCGCCGTTGAGCACAATGTGGAAAAGGTCATCGCGGCGTCCAGTGCCTCCGTCTACGGAATGGCAGAAGAATTCCCCACCACCGAGAGACACCACCACCACAACAACGACACCTTTTACGGGGCCGCGAAATCGTTCAATGAGGGAATGGCGAGGAGCTTCCGGGCCATGTCCGGCCTGGACTACGTCCTCCTGAGGTACTTCAACGTCTACGGTCCCCGTATGGACGTCCACGGCCTCTATACAGAGGTACTCGTCCGTTGGATGGAGCGGATAGTCGATGGCCTTCCGCCCCTGATCTTCGGCAGCGGCCACCAGACAATGGACTTCATCCACACCGTCGACGTCGCAAGGGCCAACATCCTCGCAGCCGCCAGCGACGTCCGGGAGGGCGTCTACAACGTGGCCAGCGGCACGGAAACCAGCTTGGCCGAACTCGCGCAAACACTGCTACAGGTCATGCAGTCCCCACTGCACCTTGACCACGGACCTGAACGTGCAGTCAACGGCGTTGCCCGACGGCTCGCAGACGTCACCGCCGCCAAGCGGGACCTCGGTTTCGAAGCCGCGATAGAACTTGAAGACGGACTCCGCTCACTCGTCACCTGGTGGCGTCCGCTCCGTGAAGAAATCGCAGCCTCCCGGCAGCTTGCCCGGCCGGAAGCACCCTCAGTGGGTGCACGATGACAACCGCCGAAACCTCCCTGGCGCGCATCGACGTCATGAAACCGTGGCTGGGGGAAGAAGAAGCCCAAGCAGTGGCCGAGGTCATCGCTTCCGGCTGGGTGGCCCAAGGCCCCAAAGTCAAGCAGTTCGAAGAAGCCTTCGCCCTGGAGCAACAAGCCGCTTTCGCCGTCGCGGTCTCCAGCTGCACCTCAGCCCTGCACCTGGCACTCGCCGTCGCAGGTGTCGGTCCGGGAGACGACGTCGTCGTTCCCTCCTTCTCCTTCATTGCCACGGCAAACGCCCCCACCTATGTAGGCGCCCGGGCGGTCTTCGCCGACGTCGACGTACTAACCGGTTGTGTCACCGCTGAAACGATTGCCGCTGCCTTGACTCCTGCCACACGGGCAGTCATAGCCGTGGACCAAGGCGGAGTACCCGTGGATCTCGATCCCATCCGGGCCCTGTGCGACCCCCTCGGCATCACCGTCGTGGAAGACGCAGCCTGCGGCATCGGTTCCCGCTACCGCGGCCGCCCGGTAGGAGCCGGCGCCGAACTGGTCGCTTGGTCCTTCCACCCCCGCAAAATCCTCACCACCGGCGAGGGCGGGATGCTCTCCACACCACGCCAGGACTTCGCAGACCGGTCCCGCCGCCTCCGCGAACACGCAATGAGCGTCTCAGCCGCAGACCGTCATGCAAGCATCCTCGCCCCCGCCGAGGAATACCTCGAAGTAGGTTTCAACTACCGCATGACTGACCTCCAGGCCGCCGTCGGGATCGTCCAACTCGGCCGCCTGCACCAAGCAGTACAACGCAGGCGTGAACTGGCCGCCAATTACGCACACGCCTTCGCTGGCATCGAAGGCCTCCGTCTAGTGGAGGACCCCGGATACGGAACCGGCAACTTCCAGTCCTGCTGGCTGGAAGTAGGCACAGCTTTCCCCCTCGGAAGAGACGCCCTGATGACCCGCCTCGCAGAGGACGGAATATCGGCACGACGCGGCATCATGGCCGCACACCGGCAACCTGCCTACGCCCGGACAGCCAAAGGAGCGGTTTCACTGGCAGCAACCGAATGGCTGACAGAGCACACATTGATTCTGCCTCTCTACCACCAGCTCACCCTGGGTGACCAGGTCCGGGTCATCGACGCAGTACTTCGCGCGGCAGGACAGGGAAGATGACCGAACTCCTCCTCATCGCCGCCAGCGGACTCGCCCGCGAGGTCCTGGCCATGGTCCGCAACACCGGACAATACGACGTCATCGGAATCCTCGACGACGACGAAGACAAACTCGGACGCGTCGTGGACGGCGCCCACGTACTGGGCCCCATCCGCGATGCCCTGACCTTCCCACACGCCATGCTGCTTGTCTGTATTGGATCCGGCCGAGGACGCGAAAGCGTCGTCATGCGCTTACGCACTCTGGGCCTCGCAGAGGACCGCTACGCCTCAGCGATCGACTCATCAGTACATCCGCCGGAAGGATGCAGGATCGGCCTGGGCAGCATCCTCCTGGCCAATGTCACCATGACAGCCTCCGTCACAGTGGGAAGCCACGTCGTAGCCATGCCCGGAGTCACACTCACCCACGACGACGTCATCAGCGACTTCGCCACCCTGGCCGCAGGCGTATCCCTCGGCGGCAACGTCCACATCGGGCGCGCAGCCTACATCGGCATGAACGCCAGCGTCCGCGAGCGCCGCACCATCGGCGCCGGCGCAACCATCGGCATGGGGGCGGCCGTGCTTACCGATGTTCCCGACGAGGAAACCTGGGCTGGGGTGCCCGCACGCGTCATCCGCCGCGGCTTTTCCCCCGAACTGGAGGACGCCCTGTGACCCTCCGCAGCCGTCCTGCAATCCCGCGAACGCCCACTCCAACACGGGCGTTTGTCATCAGCGTGCTGAACGCAGTCGTGACCCGCCTGGGAACGATCGCAATTGGCATAGCACTCGCGCGGTTACTGGGGCCCGAGCAATTCGGAACATACGCTGTGGCCTTTGTGGCACTCATGGCTGTACTGAGCTTCAACGAACTTGGGGTCAGCCTGGCAATCGTTCGATGGCCAGGGGATCCGAAGGAGATCGCAGCGACCGTGACGACGATCTCGACGGCATGCAGCATTGTTCTCTTCGCAGGTTCCTATGTGATGGCGCCATACTTCACAGCAGCCATGGGAAACGAAGCTGCCACCGACGTGGTCAGGGCGCTCGCATTATGCATCATTCTCAACGGGCTGGTGGCTACGCCTGCGGCCGTTCTGCAACGAAACTTTCGCCAGGGCCAACGAATGATCATTGACCAGGTCAACGTTTGGCTTGGGGCAGGCGTCTCCCTTGTTCTCGTCATTATGGGGATGGGCGCTATGAGTCTCGCCGTTGGACGCGTGCTGGCCAGCCTTGTTTCCGCTGTCCTTTTCCTGGTTTACTCTCCGTTGCCTTATCGCTTTGGGTTCTCCATGAAGCTGGCGAAACAGCTGCTGGGTTTTGGGTTGCCTTTGGCGGGCGCGAGCATAGTGGTCTTCGGCGTGGGTTACGTTGACCAACTGGTTGCTGGAAAGATGCTCGGTCCGGTGGTGTTGGGTTTTTATGTCATGGCCACGAATATGGCCGGTTGGCCAGCCAGCTTGTTGTCGCAGCCTCTGCGCAGCGTGGCACCTGCGACATTTGCCAGACTGCAGGATGCTCCCACGGAGATGCGTGCCGCCATGCTGTCAATAGTTGCGGTGGTGGCATCAGCCATGCTGCCGGTTTCGGCCGTCCTGACTGCCTGCGCGGTTCCGGTGGTGACGCTGCTGTATGGGGAGGCGTGGGGGCCGGCTGCCGGGGCCCTGGCTTGGCTGGCGCCGGTTGCGGTCTTCAGGGTTTTTCACGAACTCATTTATGACTACCTGGTGGTGATAAAGCAGTCTGTTCCCATTCTGAGGGTCCAACTCTTGTCCCTCCTTGCTTTGATTCCGGCACTTGTGCTGGGCGCACAACTGGGCGGCCTCCAAGGCTTGGCGGCAGTTCCGCTGTTCATTGCGGCGGCCGTAACTTCGCCGCTCTATTTAGGTGCGCTCTCTCGGGCTGGCATTCCCTTGAGGAGCCTTGCAGTCAGCGTGAGCGTGTCCACCGGTATCTCGCTCGCCGCCGGAGTGGCGTGTTTTGTGCTGTCCTCTTCGATTCCTTCGCCGTTTCTGGCAGTTGGTGCCAGCCTGTTGGTTGGTTTGCTGGCGCTCGCGGTCTCGGTGTTCCTCCGGCTGGGAGACATTCATCAGTTGCGTCGAATGGGTCGGGAGCAGGAGGCTGTCCGGTGAAGATTCTTATCTATCCGCATGACCTTCGAATCGGTGGCAGCCAGGTCAATGCCATTGAGTTGGGAGCCGCTGTCCGGGATCTTGGCCACAGCGTGGTCATTTTTGGGCAGCCCGGAACGCTTACCCGGAAGGTGCGGGAGCTTGATCTGGAGTTCATTCAGGCACCGACTCCCCGAAAGCGGCCATCCCCGTCAGTGTGCGCGACGTTGGGCAAGCTCGCCCGGGGCCGCATGCTTGACGTACTCCATGGTTACGAGTGGCCACCGGCCCTTGAGTGCTTGATTGCTTCAAGACTGGTACCCGGCAGCAGCAGCATGGCGACTGTCATGTCCATGGCCGTTGCGCCGTTTATCCCCAGGACGATGCCCCTTCTTGTAGGAACTGAACAGATTCTAGGTGCAGAGTCAGCTTCCGGTCGCCAGCGCGTGGGGCTTCTGGAGCCTCCCGTCGATGTCATCGCAAACAGTCCGTCAGCCGTTGCAGGGCCGGTCAAATTCCGGGAACGGTTTGGACTCAATGACCAGGCCCAACTAGTTGTTTGCGTTTCACGACTTGCCCGGGAGTTGAAGCTTGAGGGCATCTTGTCCTCGATGGACGCCATCGCTGAATTGGCACGGCTGAGAGACGTTCGCCTAGTGATCGTTGGCGACGGGCCAGGGATGAGCGACGCGATTGCCAAGGCTTCCGCTATCAATGACGGGCTGGGACGTCGCGTGGTCCTGCTAACAGGGGAGCTTGAGGACCCCAGGCCAGCGTACGCGGCTGCTGATGTTGTCCTGGGGATGGGCGGCTCGGCCTTGCGTGGTCTTTCCTTTGGGAAGCCGCTGGTGGTTCAAGGGGAGCGCGGCTTCTGGGAATTGTTGTCCCCGGAATCTGTGGACCGCTTCCTCTGGCAGGGATGGTACGGCGTAGGCAGCGGCACGGAAGCGGGGCGGGAAAACTTGATTTCCATCCTTGGATTCCTGCTGGACAACGAGCAGGAACGAGCCCAGCTGGGCTCCTTTGGGCGCGAACTTGTTCAGGACAGGTTTTCGCTCACAAACGCAGCCCGGGTACAGGTGCAGTTCTACCGGCGTTCACTGGAAGAAAGCACAGGTACATTCTCTTCGTTGAGGGCCGAGGCGCTAGCTGGTGCTCAATATGCCGCCTACGTGGGGCGTCGACGCTTTCACCGCTATTTCGGACACAACGCAGCCGATGACTTCAATGCCAAGCCGGTGGCATCGATGCCTTCCTTGGCCGTGCGTGGACGGGACAGCTGATGGAAACGATCGTCTATTTGTCCGGGACCCGCTGGGACAGCCTTTCGGGTACTGACAAGATGCTGGCCACCTCGTTGGCCAAGACACACCATATCCTCTGGGTTGATCACCCGGTTCCACTTACCAGCTACGAGGATGTCCGACGCCACCTCGTCCGGAGCCTTCGTGGTGTCGGCGAAGATGTGGCGACGAATATCAGCCGCCTCCGGATCCCGGCTCTGCCCGGCGTGAGCAAACCAATGGTGCGTCGCTCTACGGATGTCCTTGTACGCCGCTGTGTGGGTGCAGCGTTGGATCGGAGTGCCAGGCGTATTGCCGGCATAGTCAATTCGTCGCCGATCATGCTGTTTCCGTCCCGCCGCCCGGAAGGGACACGGCTCCTGCACGTGACAGATGATTGGTTGGCGGGGACGAACCTCATGGGCTTCACTTCGTCCCATTTGATCCGCGTATTGGAAGAGAACATCCGATCTGCCGACGCTATTAGCGCAGTCTCTGAGGAACTGGCAGCCAAGATCTCCCGGTTTTCCGGCAGGCCCGTCGAAGTCTTGCCCAATGGCTGCACTCCCGCGACCACGCCATCAGGTTCCAGCCGCAGTCCGGTTGTGGCCCTGGTTGGTCAGCTCAACAACCGGTTGGACCTGGACGCCCTGGAATCCGTAGCAGCAACGGAGGTCCCACTGCTCATCATTGGTCCCCGGGCGGACGGTGATCCAGTTGTCCGCTCCAGGTTGGATGCCCTCTTGTCCAGGCCAAACGTGGATTGGAGGGGGTTGGTGGCCCAGGAGGACGTTGCCCTATTGCTGCAAAGCGTGTCAGTCGGGATCACTCCTTATGCGGACACAGAGTTCAACCGATCAAGTTTTCCTTTGAAGACCCTTGAATACCTTGCTGCAGGGCTCCGGGTAGTAGCCACAGACCTGCCCTCGACCCGATGGATTGACTCGCCCGCCATTGCGGCGGCCCGGACACCGACCGAATTCTCTCAACTCGTTCTCAAGGCCCTGCGTGAGCCTATGACACGGGAACTCCGCAAAGATATGGACGCAACCGCCAGGCAGCACAGCTGGGACTCACGGGGCGCCAAAATCCGGGGGCTCCTGTCGGCTCCTACCGTGGAGGGGCTGGCGGATGACGTGCGGCCGACGGTAGACCACGCGCTCCTGACCCGGTTCAACCTTCCGTCAAAGGGCTTTGAGAGCCTTGTCCGGGCCAAAGACGGGTGGCTTCACAACCGTGTTGAACTCTTCGAGAGATATTGTCTTCCCTCGGTTCGTGCCCAAACACGCAAAGGCTTTCATTGGATTGTCTATTTCGATCCCGAGTCTCCTGAGTGGTTGTTGGACAGGATTCGGGACCTAAGTGCCGACGGTCTGTTCACGCCGATTTTCCGGGCGGAAGTTTCTGCCGACGAGCTCCTCTCGGACATCGAGGAGGTCACAGGGCGGCAGGCACAAAATCTGCTGACCACCAACGTAGACAACGACGACGGTCTGGCAGCAGACTTTGTGGCCCAGGTGCAGGATGTCCAATGCTCCGAGCTGCCGTCAGCTATCTATCTCTCCTCCGGATTGATAAAAGGAGACGCCTCGGTGTACTTGAGGCACGACGACCGAAACGCTTTTTGCTCGGTCCGGTCCAGTTGGAGTGCTCCAGTAACTTGTTGGTCTGCCTGGCATAACCAGCTGAGCGAGATCATGGCCACGGAGGAAATCGGTGGCCCGCCAGCATGGTTGCAGGTCGTGCACGGGTTAAACGTCAGCAACAGAATCCGGGGACGGCTTGTGGCCGCTGATCCATTTGCGGACAGGTTTCCTGGGTTGCTCGACGACGTGGCCACAGTGCGAACGCTGGAGTTAGTGCGCGACGCCCTGGTTGAGGGGCCGGTGCGCCTGCTGCGTGACGGCCTTCGCAGCGCAATCAAAGCGGCCACGATCAGGCTCCTTGGCAGAAGCGGAATCGACAGGGTGAAAGTGTTCCTGGGACAGAGTAGGCGGGAGATCGAATAATGCAAATTAGAACGATTCTAAGAAGCCTGGGACGCAGATGGTACTTCGTGATCATCGGCCTGGTCATGACGTTGGTTCTGTGTTTTCAGGTCCAACAAAACACCCCCGAGAAATTCAAAGCCCAAGCCAGCCTGGTGATCATGCCATCAGCGCATAGCGTTGGCGTCGACGGTAATCCGTACCTGAATCTGGGCGGGATGGGTGAGGCGCTGGACATCCTTACGCGCCGGCTCTCGGCCGAAGACATCCGTGGCAAGATCGCGGACGAATTCGCCAACGCAAGCTATACGGCCGAGACCGATCGAGGCACGAGCGGCGCTATTCTTCTCATCACGGCCACGTCACCGAACCCGGATGAGTCCTTGGGTACCATGCGCGCGGTCATGGACCAAGCCCCACTCGTGCTGGAAAACATGCAGGGCGCGTTGAACGTTCCAGAGGAGTCACGGATTTCAACCATGACCCTTCTGGTCGACAGCCGGGCAACACCCGAATCCAAGGCAAGGACCCAGGTCCTCCTCGTGGCGGCAGCCGGGGGAGTAGGGCTGACCTTGGTGCTTACCGTTCTGTTGGACAGCCTGCTTAAGTCACGCAATGCCCGCCGCCGCAGGGAAAAGGGTTCCCGGATTCCGGAGGAAACCAACCATACTGTGCCGGCTACAGCGCCAGCGCCGGAACCAGCGCACGACGACGTCCCGGTCACCTTGCCGCTTTCCCGCAGGCCCTCATAGCCATGACGCCCAAGACGCTGCTCCAGGTCCTGCGAAGGAGGTGGTATGCCGCCGTCGCTGTTCTGCTGATTGGCTTCGCAGGATTGGGGGCTATCCGGTCCCTGGATCCCGTGTATTGGACGCAAGCAGAAGTCTCCTTCGTTGCACCTAATGGAGAACCTGCCTACTGGGTACCAGGGGGAGATGTGGCCTCGCTTGTCCCCTTCGCCGCTTTGGTGGAGCGGCGGGTCAACGACAACTCCGACTCAGTCAATTTGGTCCTGTCCCGGGGCACCCTCTATGGAGCGGGGGTCAAGCACGGGTATTCCGTGACGCTGCCCAACACTGGAGGTCAGTGGACCAAGAGCTATTCCAGGCCGGTACTTGCGGTTCAGGTGGTGGACTCAAGCGCGGAGCGGGTGAACGAAGTACTGTCCGCGGTCATTAAGCGAATCCAGGAGGAGTCCACGGCACTGCAGGAGGAAACGGACGTTCATGGCGCCCTGATAACCACGGTGACCACGCCGTCAAGCCCCGAGATCATCTTCGGCGGCGGTACGCCGACGGACCGCGTCAAGGGTGCCAGCGCCTGGCTCGCCCTCGCTTGCGCTGCCGCCATGGCCGTGGCCGCCACTGTTGAACGCCAGGTCGCCCGACGCCGTGGGGTACGTCGAGGGGAGGTCAGTAGATATGCGGGACTCAGCAAATAGTTGGCACCCCCGTGAAGGAACTGTGGTCCAGGCTGCGGCCCAAATGGAGCCGCAGCGCGAGCGCTCGGATGTCGCCACATTCGTCACCGTATATCTGGTGCTCACGTGTGCCGTTCCTTCCAACCTGACGATATCGGCCTTGGGCACGGTAGGACGATTGACTACGTTGTGGGCCCTCTTGGCACTCGTATGGTGGGTGCTGTACCAGGTGCACAGGACCACGCCGGAGGCTGTGGGTCGCCGCCCCGTCCGTCTCGCCCTTGCCCTCTTTTTGGCTGTTGCGATAGCCAGTTACGCCGTGGCGATGCTCCACGGCCTGCCCGATAAGGAATCCAGTCCTGCAGATGGAGGACTCATTCGTTTGCTTGCCTGGGCCGGGATTCTCCTCCTGATCCACGATGGGCTCAAGAATCGACGTGGACTGATTATCATCATGCGCAGTGTTGTCATGATGGGGACGTTCACCGCAGTCCTTGGACTTCTCCAGTTTGTTACCGGAGCGTCGCTCATCGACTGGATCACCATCCCGGGTATGTCATCCAGCCCCGACTTCTCCAACATCGACGTAAGGGGCGGATTTGTTCGGGCCGCCGCCATGGCGTCCCACCCGCTCGAGTACGGAGTTGTACTTTCGACCTCATTTCCCATTGCTTTGACCTTGGCACTGACGCAGACCACCAGGAATTGGCTGCTCCGGTGGCTACCGGTCATGGCTATCGCCGTTGCTTCCGTCTTGTCCGTCTCCCGTTCTGCATTGATCGCGGTCGCCATCGCCTTCGTAATCCTCATCCCTGCTTGGTCGAAGTCAATGCGGCGTCGTGCATATGTGGCCTCGATAGGCCTCGTGGGCGCCATCTATATCCTCACTCCTGGACTGCTTGGCACGCTTCGAGGACTGTTCACGGTGGGGGGCGATGACACAAGCATTACTTCCAGGACAAATGGGTACTCAACTGCTTTGGGGATGTTGGAAAACAACCCCGTCATTGGGCGGGCCTTCGGAACGTTCCTGCCCGAGTACGTCATCGTCGACAACCAGTATTTGGGACTGCTTGTGGAACTCGGAGTCCTGGGACTGGCCATGTTCCTGGCCCTGATCGTCAGTGGGCTTACGTGTGCTTGGCGCGCGCGGCATCTGGCGGTGGACAACGACATGCGCCAATTGAGCCAAGCAGTCCTTGCGTCCCTGGCAGCCGTAGCTGTCACCTTTGCGTTCTTCGACGGGCTCTCTTTTCCCATGGCCGCCGCGATGTTGTTCCTCATGCTTGGAGTCGCGGGCGCCTTGTGGCGCATCGTGCAGGAAGAACGAGGAGGCCTTCCCGCAGGAAAGCTGGCCGCGCCAACCATCGGGAAGACCCCTGGATTTGGATGGCTGCACCCGTATCGAGACGGAGTTGATGATGGTTCGAACAGATGAGGCCTTCCGTGTTGGTGCGCCGAGAATCCTCCTCGTCAAGACCAGGGGACGCTCGACAGTGGAGCGGGCTGACCGACAACGCCTGGAGTCCTCTGGCGCAGAGCCCCGCAGTCTCCTGTTTGAAGAAACCCTGCACTGCGATGTCCTCGATGAAAACACCATTCAACACACGGAGGGCCTCCGGGCACACATCTATAAGCGTCTACCGGCCTTTGCCGCCCAGGCCTTCGAAGCCGCGCGGCTCAGCGGCTCCTACGATGTGATTATTACGTGGTCGGAACGGCATTCAGTTGCCGTTGCGGCACTCTTCGCCGTCCTCCGTATCAGGACTCCGCATTTAGCCATGATGTTCTGGCTTTCAAAACCGGCAGTTCGATGGCCTCTGAGGGTTGTCCGGACCGGTATTGACAGAATCGTGACATGGAGCTCGATCCAACGGACCGTGGCGATTGAACAGATTGGGTTCAGGCCCGACGACGTAGTCCTCGTTCGCCATCCCGTAGATCTGGAATTCTTCAAACCAGTCGATTCCGAGCGTGAAATTATCTTTTCAGCAGGCTCAACCCAACGGGACTTTCCAACCTTCGCAGACGCAGTCCGGGGATTGGACGCGCCCGTTCATATTGCCGCCTCGCTGGTGGTTGCCCTTGACGGATACAAAATCATCACGCGGGACGTTCGTGATGAACCGGGCTGGCCAGAGAACTGCCAGGTCCGACCCCTCACGTCCGTTGAGCTGCGGGACGCCTATGCCGCCGCCAAGGTGGTGGTTGTCCCGCTGCTGCCCACCGACATTGACGCAGGCGTGAACGTCATTCTGGAGGGCATGGCCATGGGAAGACCTGTCATTGTCTCGGAAACCCAGGGTCAGGTGGACGTTATCCGTGACGGCGACACCGGAGTTTTCGTGCCAACAAAAGATTCCCCGGCACTCAGGAGTCGCATAGAGTCTTTCCTCGCCGACCCGGAAGCCGCGGAGGAAATGGGGCGTCGTGGTCGCGCCTACGTGGAGCAAAACCATCGTCTGGAAGACTTCATAGATCACGTCAGGAGCAATGTGCTCGAGTTGTCGGCGCGGCCAAGCAGAAGAAGCTTTTGGTCCCGGAGGAGCGGCGTAACGCTGGGGTCGGTCCGGAACTAGCCCGGCCCGCCCGGAACTAGCCCGAGCTTGCAAGGCAAGCCCACCTGCCCGGGTCCGCCCACAGTGGGTCTACTGCCTGCTGCTCTCATCGCGTTCCCAGGAAGAGCTCGCTCTCCCCGTAAAGAATGCTCCACACCGGCCAATAACGGCGAAAGCAGCGTATACGAGCGCATCGCATGCACTGACCGGCCCGCGTACTGAAACGGCCAGCTCCTGCAAAGTCCGCGCCGTAGAGGTGGCTGCGCCGGATGACGTCGACAGAGGGCCCCGTGTGGGTCCTTGCTGTTGGTTTCCGCGGTATGTGCGCCGAAGAATCGCGAGCAACGCCCTGGATGAGCGCGGGGTCCGGACAACCACAGGGTCGGTCGCCAGAACAGCTTTTTCGGCCGGCTGGAACAAACGGTCCACGTAGTAGTCGTCGCCGGTCAGAGCGGGAAATTCTCCGAGCCGTTCATGTCCATGCGCGTTCATTGCGTAGACTCCGGCGCCCCACAGTCCTTGAGCGTTTCCAGGAATCCGGTTCCGGGCCCTGTAATAGGCCCTGACCAATACGGAGGCTCCGCTGGTGTCGTAGCGGAAGGCTGGCCGTGCAGCCAGAAGGGGCCCGGCCTCCAGGGCCTTGAAAACGGCGTGCAGGGCCTCGGAGTTGAGCTCTACATCGGCATCCAGGTATAGGCGCGGCCACAGTTCCGTGGCATCGTCCGCGGCGTTCAGTGCTGCTGTCTTTGACGCTTCCTTGACATGCAGGACCTTAACGCCGCGATACTGCGAGGCAATGGATTCCGTATCATCGGTGCAGCCATTGCACGCCACGATGACATCTACAGATCCGGTACCTATGACGTCCTTCAAAGAATCCAATGTCCGGCCAATCACTTTTTCCTCATTGTGCGCCGGGATGATGACGGCTCCGGTTGGAAGGCCTTTCGAAAGACCAGGGGATCGGGTGGCATGAGGCAACGTCTGCCATAGCTGCTTCCTCAAAAGGGCCCGCGCTGCTTCCCGGTGGCCAGGTTTGTTTATGCGTGCTATCTCAGCGGCGCACACGGCCGCCCGGAAGAACAGAGCCCTGCTCCGCCCGAGATGTTTGGCTGCATAGCGAACACGATTCACGGACAGAAGTGCCGTCAGTTGAGGCGAGGTACCTGACCCCCCGCCTTCATGCCACATCCTTGCTGTGGGCTCGAACCAGATTGACTTCCCTGCTTCACGGAGTCGATGGCAATAATCTGTCTCTTCCGAATACAAGAAGAATTGCTCGTCCCATTCCCCAACGGCCTGGGCTGCCTCGTCGCTTATCAGGAGGGCCGCGCCTGTGGCCCATTCGATGCGGTGAGCGTATTGGTAGCCCTCCACGTCGAAGTCCATTTCCGAGAGCCAGGCGGGCCGACGGCGCAGATGGCTGCCCAGTGCGGCATCCCCCAGGGCCCGCATCACGCTCGGCTCGCGGCGCAGCGAGCGATAAACACTGCCATCATTTTCCAGCAGGACCGGCACAACGGCCCCAGCGTGGGACAGCCTCATTCTTCGGCGCAATGCTGCTACTGCGCCCGGCTCCACCCGTAGGTCCGGATTCAAGATGAGGTAGGCGTCGGCGGGGCCCGCCACGCGCATCGCCGCGTTAATGCCACCCGCGTAGCCGAGATTTCCGCCCGTCCGCAAAGAGATGACATCCGAATGCTTCCCCAGCTCTATCATGGTGCGATCGTCAGGAGAATTGTCCGCCACCACTACCTTCATGGTTTGCTCGCCCGTCATAGCCCTCAGGCTCGAAATCAGGGGCCCGACGTCGTCGGCGTTGTTGTAGGTAACAACTATGGCTGCCACCTCTGCCCTCGCCTCAGCCGGGAGGAAGGGCTGCGGCGCCTGGTTGTTGATCGGGGCAGGGGCAATTATTGAATCCTCTGGCTTCCGGCCCGCGGGCAGTGCGGTAGGAGGCACTTCCGCAGCGCTGACTTGACGCAACTTCAGGTATGCCTCGGGCCCATCCACCAGGTACCGGCGGGCAAGCCTGCGCGGCTCCAGCATGAGTCGCCAAGCCCACTCAAACCCGTGGGAACTGATCCAAGATGGGGCACGCCGGATTCGGCCAGCCAGGAAATCGACAACAGCACCGAACGCCAGCAGGATCTTGGCACCCGTGAGCCGACCATACTTGCTCACCCACAATTCCTGGCGAGGCTTGCCCATGCCCACCACCAGGATGTCCGGAGCAGTGGCCGATATCTGCGCGGCAAGTTCCAGCGAAGCCTGCTCATCGCTGATCACGGACCTCTCCGGGGCCCACCAGCCTGCGATCGCCAAATCCGGACGCTCCGCTGCGAACCTGCTGCGGATAAGTTCCTGGGCCTGCTCCGTGCCACCAAGGAATCCCACGCTCAGGCCGCGGCGTTCGGCTTCGTCCAGCAGGGGCTCCACAAGATCGCTTCCCGCCAATCGCGGCCACGGTTGATCCGTAAGACGACGGGCCTCGGCTACCAAGGGGGCTCCGTCCAACAGCGTCAGCCACTCCACGGACGCGTGCTCCGCCATGGCACCCATCCACCTGCTTCCGGCCCCAAAGTGCAGGATATGGTCCAGGTTCGCAGAACAAACGCCAAGAGGTGACGCGCCAACCGAAGTTGCCCGGTCCATAATTTCCCGCAGGGCGCCATCAAACTCCAAGAGCTTGACGGGAACTCCGCCCAAGCTCACCCACAGACCCTGCCCTGCTGGTGAAACTGTTGGCGGTCGGGAACCATGCCCTCTGGCGTCCCCAGGGCGAAGCCGGGTAGAAATGTGGTGGGTGGCCACCCGGGAGGGCGCAGTCTCTTGGTGCAGCATTCTCGGCTCCAGGCTCGACGATCCAACTCACGGCACAAAAAATGTGCCGGCGATCCAAGTTGCTGCACTTCCCGGATCGCCGATGCCGGACGGCGGGTGCCGCCCGAACTTACTTCCTTGAGTTGTCTCCCGGCCCTACTGTTTCGAGGCTGCCGTAGGGCTACTTTAGGACGATTTGCCTGCGTGCACCAGTGCGCGCGTTTGACTCATGGGAAGGTCCGCGGTCGCAGGGTATTGCCTGCCGGCCCCTGCCGGGAGAGGATGCGTTATGTCGACACCGAAGGGACCAACTCTGACCACGTAGAGGACGGACATGGGCAGCGAGATCACAGATTGTTCGCGGGGCTCGGCAACGCATTTTGTTCTGACACGCTTCAACGTCCGCAGCTTTTATCACAAGGCAGAGCCCACGGACGAATGGCTTCGCGAGCGCCTTCAACTATTTGAAATGTACTGCATCCCTTGCTTCCGGAATCAAACCGAGGCCCGGTTTACTTGGCTGGTTTTCCTTGACTCCCTGTCACCATTGTGGTTGCGGCAGGAAATAGACAAACTATCCCAAGGCCTCTTTCGGGCTGTTTACGTTGAGGGTGCCTTCTCGCAGGAATTCCTTAGCCGGACAATTGGCCAACTTAGTGTCACTCCCTACGTCATCACCACACGGGTCGACAACGACGACGCAGTAGCAAACGACTTCATTGAGACAATTCAGAACTGTTTCGCCGAACAGGACAAAACCTTCGTTAATCTAGTGAATGGTGCGCAGTATGCCGGGCGGAAACTTTACGTCCGCCCCTACACGATGAATCCATTTTCGAGCTTGATAGAGCGGGTTGCGAACCATCGTCCCGCCACCGTGTTCGTTGAACATCATTACCGGATCGATGCATATGCCCCTGTCCTGAACGTGCGCACCGCACACCCGATGTGGTTGCAGGTGATCCACGGCGGCAACGTCCTCAACGAGGTCGTAGGCCTGCGAACGAGTGCCCAACGCATTGCCCCACACTTTTCTGTTTCCCTCGAGGTGGATGATCGACTGTTCAGCCGCAGCGTGGACAGGGTGCTGGGCGCCTGGAGGATTTTCCTGCGCCTGCTCCGAAAGCCATCGCGGCTGAGGGACTTGACCAGGACCCTCGTGGCGCGGAAAGCGGGAAGCTTCGTCTCAAAGTGACGTTCCGGAACGCAGATATGCTTCCAAGCGGGCATGCGACATGGACGGAATGAAGCCCGCTTCCTTTATTTTCGAAAGGTCCAGGATGCTGCTGCCTGGGCGCGGCGCCGTCCCGGGTTTTGCGTATTCGGAGGTGCTGATGGTGGTGATTTTCCCTGGATCCGCACCGCAGAGTCGATAGACATCCTGTGCAATGTCCGCCCAGGACTGCGGCTCGCCGTCGTTGGTGAGGTTGTACGTTCCGTAAGGTGCCTGTTGGGTAATCAGGTGCCTGATGCCTGCGGCAATATCAGAGGCAAATGTCAGCCGCCCCCATTGGTCACCCACCACCGTGGGCGCAACGCCTTTCGCCGCCAGGCCAGCCATGGTGCGGACGAAGTTGCGGCCCTCGCCCACTACCCAACTGCTCCGCACAATGTAGTGCCGCGGCACCGCAGCAACGGCAGCGTCTCCGGCGGCTTTGCTTTGCCCGTAGACACCCAGGGGAGCGGGTGCCTCGTCCTCCCGGTGCACGGCGGCCGTGCCGTCGAACACATAGTCGCTGGACACATGGACAAGCGTCAGTGAATGTTCGACGGCGGTCCTGGCCAGGCGGGACACTGCAGCTGCGTTAATGCTCCAGGCAGCAGTGCGGCCTTCCGCTGTCTCCGCGGCGTCGACTGCTGTGAAGGCGGCGGCGTTGATGATGGTGGAGTACTTGCGCCAATCGGTGGCGAGATAGGAATTCTCTGCGGAGATATCGAACTGGGCTCGTCCCGCAAAGTCGACTGTGGGGTCGCCGTCGAACTCCTGTCTGAGCGCCTTCCCCAATTGTCCGTCCGCGCCGAGTACCAATGTCCGCCTGGATTGCATGGGTGTGACTGTTGCCAGCCTCGGATGGTTGCGGTCCTGCGCTGACAGGATGGCCCGCTCCAAGGGTATGGGCCACGGGACGGCGACGTTTTCGTCGCCAACGTTCAGGAACGTATATTCGGCTTGGGCGCCGGCGCTCCAATGGTCGTTGACCAAGTAGGTGTAGGCAGTGTCGTCCTCCAGGGTTTGAAAAGCATTGCCCACACCGCGCGGAACGAAGATAGCGTCCTTGGCCGTCAGCTCGGCATGGAACATCGTTCCGAAGGTTGGCCCATCCCGCAGGTCCACCCATGCACCAAAAATCCGCCCCGATGCGAGCGAAACAAACTTGTCCCATGGTTCGGCGTGGATACCGCGCGTTGTTCCACGGAGGGCATTGAAGGAGATGTTGTTCTGCACCGGCCCAAAATCCGGCAGGCCCAAAGCCATCATCTTGCTACGGTGCCAGTTCTCCTTGAACCATCCCCGGTGGTCACCGTGGACCGGCAGCTCGAAAAGCACCAACCCAGGGATGGGGGTGCTACGGGCTGTCAATTCAGTGGGTTCCATTGGTTAGTGGCCTTGACCCGCATACTTGGTTTCGGTCGCAGCTTTTTGCGGCCGCCACCAAGCTTCGTTGTCCTGGTACCAGCGCACGGTGTCAGCCAATCCGGCGTCGAAGTCTGCAAACCGGGGGACCCAACCAAGTTCCTTTCGAAGCTTGCTGGAATCGATCGCGTATCGAAGATCGTGACCGGGCCTGTCAGTCACCAGGTCATAGGCTTCAGGGGACTGTCCCATCTGTCGAAGAAGCTTCTCCACGACGACCCGGTTGGACTGCTCACCGTCAGCACCGATCAGGTACGTTTCACCAATCCGCCCACGCTCCAGGATTGCCGCCACAGCCGAGGAGTGGTCCTCCACATGGATCCAGTCCCGCACATTGTGGCCGTTGCCGTAGAGGCGGGGACGGTTGCCATCCAGGATGTTGGTGATCTGTCGTGGAATGAACTTTTCCACGTGCTGGTAGGGCCCATAGTTGTTGGAGCAGTTGCTGATGGTCGCTTGGAGGCCGAAGGAACGGACCCAGGCCCGCACCAACATGTCTGAACCGGCTTTGGTTGCCGAGTAGGGGCTGGTGGGCCGATAGACCGACGACTCGGTGAACCGCTGCGGATCTTCCAGGGCCAAATCCCCATACACCTCATCTGTGGATATGTGGTGGAAGCGGGTACTGTGCTTCCGCGCCGCTTCAATGAGCGTGAACGTGCCGACGAGGTTCGTGTCCACGAACGGCCGGGGATCCTGCAGCGAATTGTCGTTGTGGGATTCGGCCGCAAAATGCACCACGGCGTCAACGCCTGCTGTCATGCGGTCTACCAGTGGGGCATCGCAGATATCGCCCTGGACGAATTCGAAACGTTCAGGAGGCAGACCGGCGAGGGACTCGATGTTTCCGGCATAGGTGAGTTTGTCCAGGGCCGTGACATGGAGGCCTGTGTGCTCCATGATGTAGTGGATAAAGTTGCATCCAATGAATCCGGCCCCGCCGGTGACAAGGATTCTCTGCATGGCCATAGCGTAGCCGTCAATTGCGGCTATGTGCAGCGGGAAGGGACAGCTAATATGCGCGGCATCGTTCTTGCAGGCGGCACGGGCTCCCGGCTTCACCCAATAACGCTTGGAATCAGCAAGCAATTAGTCCCCGTATTCGACAAACCCATGATTTATTACCCGCTTTGCACGCTGATGCTTGCCGGCATTCGGGACATTCTGGTGATTACTACACCCACGGATGCGCCCCAGTTCGAGAACTTACTGGGCGACGGATCCCAATTCGGCATAAACCTCAGCTATGCACAACAACCCACGCCTGATGGATTGGCCCAGGCATTCATCCTGGGGGAGCAGCACATTGGCAGCGGCAAAGTAGCGCTCATCCTGGGGGACAACATCTTCAACGGTCCGGGGATGGGCAACCAATTCCGCAAGTACGCCGACGTTGAAGGCGGCGCGATCTTTGGTTACTGGGTCAAGGACCCAAGTGCTTACGGCGTCGTGGAATTCGATGACGATGGTCTTGCCGTATCCATCGAGGAAAAGCCAGCGTCCCCAAAGAGCAACTACGCGGTCCCGGGCCTGTATTTCTACGACAATGACGTTGTCGCCATGGCAAAAAACCTCAAACCTTCCCCTCGAGGGGAGCTGGAGATCACGGACATCAACCGGCAGTACATGGAGCTCGGAAGGCTCCATGTGCAGAAATTCCCCCGCGGCACCGCCTGGCTGGATACGGGAACATTCAGCGACCTCAACGATGCATCGAACTATGTCCGCACCACCGAGAACCGGCAGGGCCTGAAGATCGGAGCGCCTGAAGAGGTGGCCTGGCGAATGGGATACCTGAACGACGACGAACTCCGCCAACAGGCGTCCAAGCTCGCCAAGAGCGGCTACGGCAGCTACCTGTTGGACATCCTCGACCGCCAGTAAGGACCTCTAAGGCTATACCGCCGAGACATCCTCCAGAGCGCGCGAAATTTCGGCCGGGAGAACCGTCAACTGGGCATCCAGCAGTTCCTTGAGCTGGACGGCGTTCCGGGCTCCCACTATCGCCGTGGCAACGCCGGGACGCGAAAGCAACCAACTCAGCGATACGTCCACCGGCGATCGTCCCAAACCCCGCGCCGCCATGGCGACGGCCTCCACTACCCGTGATGCCTTGGGTTCAAGGTACGTCTCAACATACGCAGCGAGCCTGCTCTGCGCAGCACGTGAATCCGCGGGAATCTGGCCCCGGTACTTTCCGCTCAACACACCACGGCCCAGGGGCGCCCAGGCCATCAGGCCGAGCCCGGCATCCTCCACGGCAGGAATGAGCTCTTCCTCCGGCTTTCGCTGCACCAGGGAATATTCGGATTGGTTGGCTACCAGCGTGAAACCAGCCACTGCCGCCGCTTTGGCTGTCTGCCAACCGTTGTAATTGGAAATTCCCACGTATCGGGCACGTCCCGTCCTCTGCGCGAGCTCCAACGCTGACAGAGTCTCGTCCAAGGGAACATTCGGGTCCCACTCATGAACGAACCAGATATCGAGGTAATCGGTTCCAAGCCTTGCCAGGCTGGCGTCCAACGCTGACAACAGGGCACCGCGTGATGCGTTGATGCTGCGCCTGGATTCCGACGCCGAGACACCGGCTTTGGTAGATATCACGACTTCGGAGCGAGCCACGACGTCACCCAACATGGAGCCCAACATCGCCTCAGCCTGGCCTTGGGCATACGATGCAGCGGTGTCGATGACGGTGCCACCTGCGTCCACGAAAGCGTGGAGCAACTCCGCAGCGTCCTGCTCATCCGTCTCCTGCGCCCAGGACATTGTTCCGAGGGACAAAGAGGAGACACGGAACCCGCTGTTCCCGACATAACGCTGCTGCATGCTGATAGCTTACGGGGAGTTACCAGTCTTCATGACGTAGGGTCTATTCACGTGAACTGGATAGAAGCAGCCTTGCTGGGCCTGGTGCAGGGCCTCACCGAATTCCTCCCGATCTCCTCAAGCGCACACCTGCGGATCGTGGGCTCATTCCTGCCGAATGCAGCCGATCCCGGTGCCGCCTTCACGGCCATTACCCAACTGGGTACGGAAACGGCGGTCATCGTCTATTTCTGGCGCGACATTGTGCGGATCATTGGAGCCTGGTTCAGGTCCCTGGGCGGAAAAGTGCCACGAAACGATCCTGACGCCCGAATGGGATGGTTGGTGATCCTGGGCAGCCTTCCCATCATCGTGCTCGGCTTGTTGTTCCAGGACCAGATCGAATCGGTCCTGCGGAGCATGTGGATTGTCGCCACCATGCTCATTGTCTTCGGCATGATCCTGGCAGTCGCCGATGCCGTAGGCCGCCAGGAACGTGATCTCACACAGCTCAGCTACAAACACGGCATTCTGTATGGCCTTGCCCAGGCGATGGCCCTGATTCCCGGTGTTTCGCGGTCAGGCGGAACCATTACCGCCGGCCTGCTGATGGGGTACACGCGTGAAGCAGCGGCCCGCTACTCGTTCCTACTCGCCATTCCGGCGGTTTTCGGCAGCGGCCTCTACCAGCTCTACAAAACGGTTTCCAAGGAGGGCCTGGCCGGTCCCTTCGGCCTCCCGGAGACGGCCCTGGCCACAGTCATCGCCTTCGTGGTGGGCTACGTGATCATTGGGTGGTTCCTTAAGTTCGTCTCCACACGCAGCTACAGGCTCTTTGTCTGGTACCGCATCCTCCTTGGCCTGGCCTTGTATGTCCTGCTCGGTTTCAATGTGATCAGCGCCTAGCACTAAGGTTGAGTCGTGAAATCGTGGACTTCCCGCCCTGTTCCTGAGCTGCCCGGCACAATGCCGCAACTACGCCTCTTCGACACCGCCCTCGGCCGTGTCGTGGAGATAGAGCAGCAGCCGGAACAATCGATGTACGTCTGCGGCATTACGCCGTACGACGCCACGCACATGGGCCACGCCGCCAGCTATGTGGCCTTCGACCTCCTCAACAGGGCCTGGCGCGATGCCGGAATCCGGGTGGCCTACGTCCAGAACGTTACGGATATCGATGACCCGCTGCTTGAGCGCGCCACCGCCACCGGCGTGGACTGGCGTGAGCTGGCGCAGAGCCAGATTGACCTGTTCCAGACGGATATGGTCGCCCTCAACGTCCTTGCTCCAAATCACTACATCGGCGCGGTGGAAGCCATTCCGGATATTGTGCCCGCCATCGAGCGGCTGATTGCCGACGGCGTGGCCTATCGCGTCCTAGGCACAGATGGTGAGCCCGACGGCGATGTCTACTACGACGTCGAAATGGCCGGCAAACGATCCGACGCCACGGATGCATGGACCCTGGGCGACGTTTCAGGCCTCGGCGAAGCGGAAATGCTTGCCCTCTTTGCAGAGCGTGGCGGCGATCCGGACAGGGCCGGCAAACGCCAAGCGCTCGATCCCTTGCTCTGGCGGGTAGCGCGTGAAGGCGAACCCAGCTGGCCGGGGGCCACTCTCGGCGATGGCCGTCCCGGTTGGCACATCGAGTGTACGGTTATCGCGCAGAAGTACCTGCCCGCACCTTTCACCGTGCAGGGCGGCGGCTCCGACCTCGTGTTCCCGCACCACGAAATGGGAGCTGGACATGCGTACTCACTGGCGGGCGTTCCACTTGCCCGGCACTATGCCCACGCTGGCATGGTAGGCCTTGATGGGGAAAAGATGAGCAAGTCAAAGGGCAACCTGGTTCTGGTCTCCAAGCTCCGGGCTGCCGGAGAAGAACCAGCAGCCATCCGCCTTGCCATCCTCGCGCACCACTACCGCTCTGATTGGTCCTGGACCGAGGCGGACTTCGGGGCAGCAAAGGATCGGCTCGCCCGGTGGCGCACTGCCCGCGACGCCGCCCCTGCCGGTTCGGCCGCAGCACTCGTCGAGGCCATGCGCCTGGAAATGGCCAATGACCTCAACGCTCCCGGAGCCATTGCCGCCGTCGATCGCTGGGCTGAGGAGGCATTGCGGAACAACGCCCCGGTGTCCGGGATGGACGCC
Source organism: Paenarthrobacter sp. YIM B13468 (assembly GCF_042788025.1). Taxonomy (NCBI): domain Bacteria; kingdom Bacillati; phylum Actinomycetota; class Actinomycetes; order Micrococcales; family Micrococcaceae; genus Paenarthrobacter; species Paenarthrobacter sp. YIM B13468. The sequence continues at coordinate 78,220 of NZ_JBHZPI010000017.1, forward strand.
GCACTTATGGGCGATGCTGTAGACGCGCTGCTCGGCGTGGAGCTTTAGGGCCGGTCCTTACCGCGCCGCTTCAGATACCGCTCGAATTCCCGTGCAATCGATTCGCCGGATGCTTCCGGGAGGTCTGCGGTGTCCTTGGCCTCCTCCAACTGGCGCACGTAGGCGGCAATCTCAGGATCCTCGGTGGCAAGTTCGTCCACTCCGCGTTCCCAAGCCTCGGACTCTTCCGCCAGGGCCTGGCTGTCCAAGGGAACCTGGAGCAAGTCCTCGATCTTGTGAAGGATGGCAAGTTGGGCTTTGGGCGAGGGCGGTTGCGCAACATAGTGGGGGACCGCTGCCCACAATGACACCGTTGGCAGCCCTGCCAGCATGGCAAACTCGGCGAGCACACCCACAATGCCCACGGGCCCCTCGTATTGGGAGGCCTCCAGGTTCAACCGTTCCCGAAGGGAACTGTCTTCTGTGGTGGTGCTTACCGGAATAGGCCTGCTATGGGGAACGTCGGCCAGCAGCGCGCCCACAAGAATGACCGAGTCCACCTTCAGCGCCTCCGCATGGACCAGGAGTTCGGTGGTGTAGGCGCGCCAACGGTATGAAGGTTCGGTGCCAAGAACAAACACAGCGTCCACATTGCTGTCCGGAACTGACGCTTTGTAGATCCGGGTTGACGGCCATTTGACTTTGCGCGTACCAGAGGACGTGCGCCGCACGGTGGGCCGGGTGAACTGGAAGTCGTAGTACTCCTCGGCGTCCACTGTGGCAACCTTCTTGCCGTCCCAGAGCTTGTTCAAATAGTGCAGCGCATCGCTGGCAGCCTCACCGGCGTCGTTCCAGCCTTCAAACGCGGCGATCATTACGGTGACGCGCTGGCCTTCCGCGGGTTCCTTAAGGAAACGCTCGGGCTCCGCGGTGTTGTCCTGTCCTTCGGGGGTCCCGTCCACACTGTTCATCCACTCACCCTACGTCCAAGTCCCTTGCGGATGCATGGCATTTCGCGCCGGAGCGTGTCCTGTATTCGCCCACAGCGCAAGCCCGGCCGGAAGCGCCCCGGCTTCCACGTAGACTTGAAACCATGCCTTCGTCATCCAGTCAGCCCCTCCTCAAAGCCGTGCTCTGGGATATGGATGGCACCCTCGTGGACACTGAGCCCTACTGGATCGCCGCCGAGCGCGCACTCGTGGAGGCCCATGGTGGGACATGGTCACACCAGCAGGCCATGCAGTTGGTGGGCCAGTCCCTGCTGCACTCCGCCGCTGTACTCCAATCTGCAGGAGTCCGCCTTGAAGCCCGGGAAATCGTGGATACCCTCAGCGCACAGGTGATCACGCACGTCCGCAATGAAGTTCCCTGGCGCCCGGGAGCACGGGAGTTGCTTGACGAATTGCACGAGGCAGGCATCCGCTGTGCTCTCGTCACCATGTCCGAGGGCCCGCTCGCCGGCGTCATCGTTGAAAGCCTCCGCAAGCCCTACTTCGAATTCCTGGTCACCGGAGACACCGTCACCAACGGCAAACCGCATCCGGAGGCCTACCTTACGGCTGTTGAACGGCTTCGGCTCGACGACCCGTCCCTGACCATCGATCACTGTGTTGCGTTGGAAGATTCCATTCCGGGCGCTACGGCTGCCTTGGCATCGGGCGTACTGACTGTGGGCATCCCGCACCAAGTTCCGTTGCCCGGGTACCCCGGCATGGTCATGTGGGAAACCTTGGTAGGCCGGTCCGCAGCAGACGTCAGCCAGTTGGTTGCCGACCGCTTCGCGACAGGAAACCTGCTTGAAGGGGCAAACTAGGTGAGCAGCTCCTCCACGCCACACCATGCTGTTACCAAGAAGGACGGCATTCCACTAGGGAGAATCGCGGGAATCCGCGTGTACCTCGCGTACTCGTGGTTCGTCATCGCGGGTTTCACTGTGATCGTCTATGGGCCTGCCCTGCTGGTTCGAATGCCCAACCTGGGCATTTGGGCCTACTTCGTTGCCCTCGGCTATGCCTTGCTGCTCGCTCTCTCCGTCCTGGTCCACGAGCTTGCCCATGCGCTGAGCGCCAAAGCGTTCAACTGGCCGACGGAAAAGATTGTCCTGAACCTGTGGGGCGGGCACACCCAATTCGAAAGCTTCACCGCATCTCCGGGACGCTCAGTCATCGTCGCACTTGCCGGACCGGTGTCGAACTTTATCCTGGCCGGAGGCATGTGGGCTGTCCTTACTTCAGGCATCCTCGGTGGCGTCGCGGAAATCCTGGCAAACATCCTGATGTGGGCCAACCTCCTCATTGGCATCTTCAACGTTCTTCCCGGTTTGCCCTTGGATGGCGGCCGGTTGGTGGAGTCGGCTGTATGGAAGGCCACAGGCAGCCAGGACAAGGGAACCATAGCGGCAGGATGGTCAGGCCGTGTCATCGTCGCCGCACTTGTCATTTGGTTCATCGCAGTGCCGTTCCTCAGCGGAGCGCCCCTGGACATCAGCCTCATGCTCATCACCGTCCTTGTTTGCGGTTTCCTGTGGATGGGCGCATCGAGCTCAATCCACCATGCAAAACTCCGCAGCCGCCTTTACCTGGTGAGCGCGGCCGGGCTGGCGGAGCCCGCAGTCGGCCTCCCGAACGCGGCTACTGTGGCGGACATCCTGCTGGTATCACCTGCCGGGAGTCCCGCCGTCGTAATTTGCGGTCCTGACGGAAAACCCCAGGGAGTGGTGGACCCGGGCGCGGTTGCCGCGGTTCCTCCCGAAGCCACAGCGACGACGCCGGTCACCGCCGTAGCGCATGCCCTCGCTGCCGGCGCCTACGTCCCGGAATGGTCCAAGGGCCAGGAGCTGATCCAGTATCTGGCGCGGCTGGAGGGTGGCGAATACGCTGTGGTGGACCACAACGGAACCGTGACCGGGTTGCTCCGCCAACAGGCGGTAGTGACAGCGATAACAGGTAAAGAAGCACGGGGCAGCGGGCGCGCCTGACCCCCTTGCCGGTAGAGTTACGTGCCGGTCAGTAGAACAAACCATAGATTTCGGTGCCCATACGGCAGCAACACATGGCGGCCCAGCCGCAAGGAGCGAGGAACACCACATGAGCAGCGAAACCGCCGCGGCTGAGACAAGCGCAGGCACTGTCACGGGTGCGGACACCGGCATCGACAAGCCAGCTACTGACTCTGCCACGCAACCAACCGGGGCAGCCCGGCGCCGTGGGCCTTTCCGTGTGGGCGAGCGGGTGCAGCTCACCGATGAGCGTGGCCGGATGAACACCATCACGCTTGAGGTGGGGGGAGCTTTTCATACCCACCGCGGGTTCCTGAACCACGACGAAATAATCGGCAAGGTTGATGGTTCGGTAGTCAGCAATAACATCGGCCAGCAGTATCAAACGCTGCGTCCCCTCCTCTCGGACTTCGTGCTGTCCATGCCTCGCGGTGCGGCGGTTGTCTATCCGAAGGATGCCGGCCAGATTGTCACGATGGCAGATATCTTCCCCGGTGCGCGTGTTGTTGAAGCCGGCGTGGGCTCCGGTGCGCTGTCCATTTCCTTGCTCCGTGCAGTAGGCGACGGCGGCTACCTCCACTCCTTTGAGCGTCGGGAAGAATTCGCGGATATCGCCCGGGGGAATGTGGAGACGATTTTCGGTGGCCCGCACCCCGCTTGGCAGATCTCCCTGGGTGACTTCCAGGAAGAAGTGGTCCGCACCGAGGAGCCCGGCTCCGTAGACCGTGTAGTGCTGGACATGCTTGCTCCCTGGGAGTGCCTTGACGCAGTGGCAACGGTTCTGGCCCCGGGTGGCGTCTGGATCAATTACGTGGCCACGGTGACGCAACTTTCCCGCACGGCCGAGGCCATCAGGGCTGACGGACGCTTCACCGAGCCTGATGCTTGGGAATCCATGGTCCGCGGCTGGCACCTTGAAGGACTCGCAGTGCGCCCGGACCACCGCATGGTGGCCCATACGGGATTCCTCCTTGTCACCAGGCGGCTCGCCGACGGCGTCACTGGAATATCCGTCAAACGGCGCCCATCCAAGACCGAATTCAGCGAGGAAGACCTGAACGCCTGGACTCCGGGAGCAGTAGGGGAGCGTGCCGTATCGGATAAGAAACTCCGGCGCGCCGCACGTGATGCCATCGCCGGAACCAACGTCCAGGACGACCCCCCGGTCACAAACTGAAAAGGTCACAATAGGGTCCGCATTCCGGATGTCACACAGCACCCTGAGCTTTTCGGGACTAAGGTCTTCTTAAGCGCAGGAAGGGGCTGATGAATCGTGGATACGTCGAACAACAACGACATTGGACGGCCGACGCCGGAGGAAGCTAACGCCGCTGCTGAAGAGGCAGCAAACCGGAGGCTTGCCGCCATCCAGCCGCCCGACCCATCCAGTGAATTGACCGTGGCCGAACGCCAGATCAACATCCTTCGGGACAAGCTTCGCCACATCGACCGCCAGCTTGCTGCCGCCACCCAGAACAACAGCAAGCTCGTCAGCATGCTTGAAACGGCGAAGAGCGAGATCCTCCGTTTGAAGGGTGCTTTGGAGCAGGAAGGGCAACCGCCCTACAGCTTCGGAACAGTGGTTCAGATCAACCCCCGAAGGCAGCCGGCCCCGGGAAGTTCCGGGCAGGCGGCCACGGAGGAATCTGTGGACATTTTCAATGCAGGCCGCAAGATGCGTGTTGGCATCAGCCCGCTGGTAAATGTCAACCAACTCGCCGTTGGTCAGGAAGTCCTCTTGAATGAGGCACTGCTGGTGGTTGCCGGGCTTGGCTACGAACGGGCAGGTGAACTCGTTACGCTCAAGGAGTTGCTGGGCAAAGACCGTGCGTTGGTTGTTGGCCGTGCGGACGAGGAACGCGTAGTCCGCCTTTCCGGGGCGTTGCAAAACGTGCACCTGAAGGTAGGAGACGCACTATCCCTGGATTCGCGCACCGGCTATGCACTGGAGAAAGTCCCGCGCGCTGAGGTGGAGAACCTTGTCCTGGAAGAAGTTCCGGACATCACCTACCAGGACATCGGCGGCCTTGGTCCCCAGATTGAACAGATCCGAGATGCTGTAGAACTCCCGTTCCTGCATCCGGACCTGTACCGGGAACACGGGCTCAAGGCGCCCAAAGGCATCCTCCTCTACGGTCCGCCAGGTTGCGGCAAGACCCTTATCGCAAAGGCGGTGGCCAATTCCCTGGCAGCCCGTGCCGCTGAGCGCGCAGGCAACACCGACCTCAAGAGCTACTTCCTCAATATCAAGGGCCCTGAGCTCCTGGACAAGTACGTCGGCGAAACCGAACGGCACATTCGGCTGATCTTCTCCCGTGCCCGGGAAAAAGCGTCCGATGGCAGCCCCGTGGTGGTCTTCTTCGATGAAATGGATTCACTGTTCCGCACCCGTGGAACTGGCGTATCTTCCGATGTCGAAACCACCATCGTCCCGCAGCTGCTCAGCGAGATTGATGGGGTGGAGCGATTGGACAACGTGATCGTTATTGGTGCCTCAAACCGCGAGGACATGATTGATCCCGCAATCCTCCGGCCGGGCCGCCTTGACGTAAAGGTCAAGATCCAGCGACCCGATGCCGAAGCCGCTGCAGATATCTTTGGCAAGTACATCACCACCGACCTTCCCTTCCATGCACAGGATCTGGCGGAGTACGGTGGGGACGTCCAGGCCACTGTCGACGCCATGATCCAGCGCACGGTGGAGGCAATGTACTCCACCGAGAAGTCGAACGAATACCTTGAAGTCACGTACGCCAACGGTGATACGGAAATGCTTTACTTCAAGGATTTCAACTCCGGCGCCGTGGTTCAGAACGTCGTGGACAGGGCTAAGAAGTACGCCATCAAGGACCTGCTGACCAACCATCAGAAGGGTCTGAGGATCGATCACCTGCTGCGTGCAGTGGTGGATGAATTCCGGGAACATGAGGACATGCCCAACACCACAAACCCTGACGACTGGGCAAGAATCTCAGGGAAGAAGGGTGAACGGATCACGTACATCCGTACGATCGTGCAAGGCAAGGCCGGCCAGGAACCTGGCAAATCCATCGAGACCACAGCCAACACGGGTCAGTACCTGTGACGGCCAGAACCGAGGGTGTGCCCGGGGAAAGGTTGCCTGTAGGTGGCGCGATGCGCGTCATGGGTTCCGAAACCGAGTACGGAATCCATGCGCCATCGGCGCCCGGGGCGAACGCCACCATGATGTCCGCCCGGATCATCCAGGCCTATGCCACGGTCACGCGCCAACGTGCCGCCGGGGGAGCGGAAACGCGTTGGGACTACACAGACGAAGAACCTTTACACGATGCCCGCGGTTGGACCGTTGACCGGGCGTCCGCCGATCCCAGCCAGTTGACTGACCAGCCCCCAGTGCTCGACGCCGAGGCAGTGGCGTTGGCGTATGGCCGCCAGGAACTGGAACTGGACGGTCAGGACGAATCCGGTTCGCTCCTGATGAACATGGTCCTCGGGAATGGCGCGCGCCTTTACGTGGACCATGCACACCCGGAATACTCAAGCCCCGAGGTCACCAATCCACGGGATGCGGTGGCCTGGGACGCAGCCGGCGATCTCGTCGCACTTGCCACGGTGAGGAAAGTGGCGGCAGACACCAGCCTTCCGCCGATCAATCTCTATAAGAACAACACTGACAACAAATCGGTGTCCTATGGTTCGCACGAGAACTACCTCATGCCCCGTTCAGTTCCCTTTGGCGACATCATCCGGGGGCTCACGCCATTCTTCGTTTCCCGGCAGGTGATTTGCGGAGCCGGACGTGTGGGGATCGGACAGGACAGTTCCACAGCTGGCTACCAGATCAGCCAACGGGCAGACTTCTTCGAGGCTGAGGTGGGACTTGAAACCACTATCCGACGCCCCATCATCAACACCCGGGACGAGCCCCACGCGACGGCGGATAAGTACCGGCGGCTTCACGTCATTATCGGCGATGCGAACCTCAGCCAGGTTTCCAACTACCTGAAGTTCGGCACCACGGCCATGGTCCTCAGCCTCATTGAAGCTGGCCAGGCACCCCGCATCGAAGTCCATGAACCCGTTCAGGCGCTGCAGGCCATCAGTCATGACACAACCCTGGCCACTACCGTAAGACTGCTGGACGGACGCAGGGTGACAGCCCTGGACATCCAGTGGATGTACTACGAAGCCGCCGCAAAGCTGGCGCAGGAGACCGGAGTTGCCGATTCCGTCACTGGCGACGGGCACACGCGTGGCGTCCTTGAGCGCTGGGAGTCAACCCTGTCACTGCTGGGCAGCGACCCCGCTGCTGCGGCGTCATCCGTGGAGTGGGTAGCCAAGAAGTCCCTCCTTGAGGGGTACCGGAACCGGGACGGCCTTGGCTGGGACGATGCCAGGCTCGGGCTGGTGGATCTCCAATGGTCCGATATCCGGCCGGAGAAGGGCCTCTACTACAGGATGCTGTCCAGGGACAGGATGATCCGGATCGTCGACGACGCCGACATCGCCAGGGCGGTGGGTGAACCGCCGTCGGATACTCGCGCGTATTTCCGCGGACGGTGCGTCTCAAGCTTCGGCAAAGATGTTGTCGGTGCCAGTTGGGACTCGGTCATCTTCGATGTTCCGGGACTGGGGAAATTGCAGCGTGTTCCCACGCGCGAGCCGTTGCGGGGCACCCGGGCGCTCACAGGAGCCCTCTTTGACCGGCATAAGGAGGCTGGCTCGTTCCTGGCCGAATTGCTGGGCCAGAAGCCGCCGCCGCCCAAGGACTGACGCGTTCAGTCCCGGGACTGTGGCGTTCAGGCACAGGAAAAATGGTGCCCCGGCAAAGCCGGGCGCAGCAGCCCACGGCGTGGCAATATGGCAGTAGGAAGTCCCCACAAACGGGGACTGACAGTAGGGAGAAAGAAATGGCAGCTCAGGAGCAGCAGCAACCGCAGTCACGGGACACCGAGACCGAAGTAGACGTCCCGGAGGCACCACCGGCAGCCCCCGAAGCCCAGGCCTCGGACGCCACGCAGGGTGTGGACGATCTCCTCGATGAAATCGATGGCGTCCTGGAATCCAACGCTGAAGAGTTCGTCAGGGCCTTCGTCCAAAAGGGCGGCCAGTAAGCGGACCCGGACAAACCATGTACTGCCCGGCCGGCGCGAGGCCGCCGGGCATCGGAATGCAGAGTCGAAGGAGTGCAGCAATGCAGGACCCATCAACCGGCCCCCTGGCCACCCAGGCAACGTCTTCATTCACGGAGCACCTTCAACGCTCGCGTCCCGAACTCCTTCCTTTCAACCAAACGTTGCCGGCCGGCACCGTACCGTCCTCGCCGCACGCAACCACCATTGTCGCCTTGACGTATGCCGGCGGCGTGCTGATGGCGGGGGACCGGCGGGCAACCATGGGAAACGTGATCGCCAGCCGGCACATTGAGAAGGTCTTTCCCGCGGACCAGTATTCGGTTCTGGGTATTGCCGGTACAGCTGGCCTGGCCATCGACATCACCCGGCTCTTCCAGGTGGAACTTGAACACTACGAAAAGATTGAGGGCACCCTCCTCAGCCTGGTTGGCAAGGCGAACCGTTTAGGCGCCATGATCCGGGGCAACCTGCCCATGGCGATGCAGGGAATGGCGGTGATTCCGTTGTTCGCCGGCTTCGACCACGTGTCAGCCACCGGGCGGCTTTTCTCCTACGACGTCACGGGTGGACGCTACGAAGAACAGGAACACCACTCCGTGGGTTCCGGTTCTGTTTTTGCGCGGGGAGCGCTGAAAAAGCTTTGGAAGCCCAATCTCACGGAAGAACAAGCCGTGGCCGTCGCGGTGGAGGCCCTCTATGACGCCGCGGACGACGACTCCGCGACGGGCGGCCCGGACCCCGTCCGCCAACTCTGGCCAGTGGTTTACACGGTCAACCGTGCCGGTAATCGCCGGGTACCTGAACGGGACCTGGCGGCGATAGCCGGTGCCATCGTCGAATCCCGTGCCATCGCCGGACGGGAGGCCTGACATGACGCAGCAGTTTTATGTCTCGCCCGAACAGCTGATGAAGGACCGTGCGGACTTCGCACGGAAGGGCATTGCGCGCGGACGTTCCGTAGTGGTGATCAGTTGCGCGGATGGCATCGCACTGATTGCTGAGAACCCGTCACCTTCGCTGCACAAAATCGGCGAGATCTACGACAAAATCGCGTTCGCGGCAGTGGGCAAGTACAACGAGTTCGAAAGCCTCAGGCAGGCTGGGGTACGGTACGCGGACGTCCGCGGCTACTCGTACGACCGCGAAGACGTGACCGCCCGGGGATTGGCAAGCGTCTACGCGCAGAGCCTCGGCGCCGTGTTCACCGCCGAACAAAAGCCGTTCGAAGTGGAACTGGCGGTGGCTGAAGTCGGCCTGGCGCAGGAGCAGGACCACCTGTACCGGCTCACCTTTGATGGTTCGATTGCCGATGAGAACGGCTTCGTGGTGATGGGTGGACTTGCCGATCAGATTTCCGACGTCGTAAGCGGGGCCTGGGAGCCTGAGCTTGGTTTTGCAGGGGCCATGAGATTGGCTTTGCGCGCTTTGGCGACAGATAAGGAAGCCGACGCCCTCCCGGCGACCGCCGTCGAAGCCGCCGTTCTGGACCGCGCTTCTGAGAGTCACCGGGGTTCCCGCCGGGCTTTCCGGCGTCTGGGTCCCGAGGACATGACACAGCTGCTCACAGAGGAGGCTTGAGATGGACAAACGCATATTCGGCATCGAGACGGAGTTTGGGATTTCCTATTCCAGCCCCGACTCACGTCCTTTGGCCCCCGAAGAAGTGGCCCGCTATTTGTTCCGCAAAGTGGTGAGCTGGGGCAGGTCTTCCAACGTCTTCCTGACCAACGGTTCACGCCTGTATCTGGACGTTGGTTCGCACCCGGAATACGCCACCGCAGAATGCGACGACCTCGCGCAACTGATCGCCCACGACCGCGCCGGCGAGCTCATCCTGGACGACCTCGTCGATGAGGCCCAGGCCCGCCTGGCCGCGGAGGGTTTCAACGGCACGGTTTACCTCTTCAAGAACAACACCGACTCCGCCGGAAACTCCTACGGCAGCCACGAAAATTACCTCATACCCCGCCGGGGTGAGTTCTCAAGGCTGGCCGAGATCCTCATCCCGTTCCTGGTGACCCGTCAGCTCATCGCGGGAGCGGGCAAAGTCCTGAAGACGCCCCATGGTGCAACTTTCGCCTTTTCACAGCGGGCGGACCATATCTGGGAGGGCGTGTCCTCTGCCACCACCAGGTCACGTCCCATTATCAACACCCGTGACGAGCCACATGCTGATGCCGAGTTCTACCGTCGGCTCCACGTGATCGTGGGTGATTCCAACATGTCCGAAACCTCCGCGCTCCTCAAAGTGGGCACGGTGGACCTCATCCTGCGCATGATCGAGGCAGGGGTGATAATGCGGGACATGCGGATGGAAAACCCGATCCGGAGCATCCGGGAAATTTCGCATGACCTCACGGGCAGCGCCCTGGTCCGCCTGGCAAACGGCAGGCAGCTTTCGGCGCTCGATATCCAGCGGGAGTACCTGGCAAAGGTGACAGAGTTCGTCGCCGCGAACGGCGCGCACAATGCCCACGTCCCCCTTATTCTCGATCTCTGGGAGCGGACTCTGGACGCGATTGAAAGCGGCGATACCAGCACCATCGACACCGAGGTGGACTGGGCCATCAAGAAGAAGCTGATGGACAGTTACATGCGTCGGCACGACCTCAGCCTGGACTCGCCACGCATTGCCCAGCTGGATCTCACCTACCACGACATTTCGCGCCAGCGCGGCCTCTTCTTCCTGCTGCAATCACGGGATGCAGCTCGGCGTTTGGTCCCCGAAACCGAGATCAAGGACGCCGTGGACACTCCTCCCCAGACAACCAGGGCCAAGCTGCGGGGAGACTTCGTCCGGAGGGCGCAGGAACTCGGACGCGACTACACGGTGGACTGGGTGCACTTGAAACTCAACGACCGCGCACATCAGACGATCCTGTGCAAGGACCCCTTCCGCAGCGTGGACGACCGCGTTGATGCGCTCCTGGACTCCATGGGCTAAAGGGGTTTCTGAGCGGACTCCCAGCTTCACCGGCTATTCTGGACTGTGGCCTCTTTCCAAGAGGCCATTGCCTTGGATCTGCCATGCGCCTTTCCGAGTGTCCTTTGCCCCGACGAAAGTGTCTTTTTTGTGCGCCGACTCCTAGCAATTCTTCTTCCTGCCCTGCTGCTCATCACTGCGTGTGGAGGCGGGGGCACGCCAGCCGCCGAGCCCACCAGCCAGTCATCCGGCGATGTCTCCAAACTCGATTCCTTGAAGGTGACGGACAACGGAGATGACAAGGCCCCTGGTCTGGACTTCACCAAGCCGCTCACCGTCGCTGAACCCACTATCAAGGTAGTCAGCGAAGGCAATGGCGAGCGTATCAAGGCCGGCCAGGTTGCCGAGCTCGCATACATCGCGGTGGATGGCAATGACGGCAAGACCGTTGAAGACGTCTATAAGAATGGCCCCCAGCCCATTGAGCTGAATGACGAGCTTAAGAAGGGCAACGAGCTGATCTACAACGCCATTGTTGGCGCCAAGATCGGTTCCCACATCGCGTTCGCTGCGCCGGGTTCGGCAGCTACGGGCGCGGCAGCCGGCTCTACGCAGTTGGTGGTTTTCAAGCTGCTTTCAGCTAAGGAAGCAGCTCCGGTCCTGTCGAAGCCGGAAGGTGAGACCGTCACTCCTCCGGCTGGGCTCCCCACCGTGAAGGAAGACGACAAAGGCATCCCGCAGATCTCCGTTGACGGCGCAGCCGCTCCGAAGGAACTTATCGCACAGGACCTGATCAAGGGCTCCGGCGCTGCTGTTAAGGCCACAGACACGCTCACGGTGAATTACGTAGGCGTCAATCTTGTAGGCGGCCAGAAGTTCGATTCGAGCTTTGACCGGGGGCAGACAGCAAGCTTCGCGCTTTCCGGTGTCATCAAGGGCTGGACCCAAGGCCTGGAAGGCAAGACGGTGGGCTCCCGCGTCCTTCTGGTAATCCCGCAGGACCTTGCTTACGGCGCGGCTGGACAGGGTGAAGCCAAGGGCGATCTCGTATTCGTCGTTGACATCCTCGGCGTCAAGTAGACTGCCACCTGATCCGGGACTGGCTAAGCTTGATCCTGACACCACTCACCCCACACACCAAGGAGCAACCATGTCATTTGGTCAGCGTGACTTCGACCGCACCAAGCCCGAAATCGACTTCCCCGAAGGCGACGTTCCCACCGAACTCGTCATCACGGACCTCATCGAGGGGTCCGGCGCTGAGGCCAAAGCCGGCGACACCGTTTCCACCCACTACGTTGGCGTCGCCTGGTCAACGGGCGAAGAGTTCGACGCTTCCTGGGGCCGTGGTGCTCCGCTGGACTTCCGTGTTGGCGTGGGCCAGGTCATCCAGGGCTGGGACCAGGGCCTGCTGGGTATGAAGGTTGGCGGCCGTCGCCGTCTGGAGATCCCTTCAGAACTGGCGTATGGATCCCGTGGCGCCGGCGGAGCAATCAAGCCCAACGAGGCGTTGATTTTCGTCGTTGACCTCGTAGCTGTCCGCTAAGGCGCAAGCTTCCTGCCAAGGCGCGTTACCTTCCGGCTTTGCCGGACCGGTGACGCGCCTTGCTGCTTTCGCCCAGGACTTTAGTAACGTAGCAGGCGTGTCCGCATCCCGCACTGAACGACTCCTGAACCTCCTGCTTGCCCTGCTCAATACCAGGGTGGGCCTGCCGCGCTCTGTCCTGCGGGAGAAGGTCTATCACGACACCGCCGAAAACGACGTCGCGTTCGGACGGATGTTCGAGCGCGACAAAGTGGATCTGAAACAGTTCGGCTTTGAGATCGAGACCCTCACAGACCCCCGGAGTTTCGGCGCCGAGGATCCCGCATCAACCCGCTACCGCATCGGCAAGGACTCCAACAGGCTGCCTGATGTCAGCCTGACGCCCGCCGAGTCCACCGTTCTCCTCCTTGCGGCCCAGTTGTGGGAGCGCGCTGCTCTCGGCAACGCCGCAGTCAATGCCGTCCGCAAACTGCAGGCCGCAGGCGGATTTACCGACGTCGACCTGCCTGCCGGCGTCCAGCCGAGGATTAAGCCAGCCGGACAAGCCTTCGACGACGTCGTTGCAGCCATGCACGCCCGGCATGCGGTCCGCTTCGGGTACCTCGCCGGAAGCACCGGCCGAGAGGAAGTGCGCGAGGTGGAGCCGTGGGGCCTGGGGAGCCGGTTTGGGCAGTGGTACCTCGTGGGATTTGACCGGGGGAGGGCAGCCAAGAGGATTTTCAGGTTGTCACGCATGACCACTGCCGTCTCGGTCATGCCGGGCAGTTCCTTCGAGCCACCAGCCGGGTTCAATGCCCGGGCGGAGTTGGATTCGCTGAACGAACTTCCCCTGCAGCAAGCTGTCATGGACGTAGACGCCGGACGCCTTCTAGCCCTGCGCAAACGTGCTGGTTCCAGCGGTGCCGGGAAGGAACCGGCTGAGAAGGAATTGGGCGGCCGGGACAGGCTGGTGGTGGACTTCCGGGATCCCGAGCAGTTCGCCGAGGAACTAGCCTCGTATGGCCCCCACGTCAAAGTAGTTGAACCCGCCGGGCTGCGTGCCGCCGTCGTACGCCGACTCAAAAGCGCTGCGGAGTTCAATGCGTCTCCGGCCATCGAAGTGGAATTTCCAGAAGCTGCGCGCGCGCAGCGACCCAGGAAACGCACCTCCGAAGACCAACTCACGCGCATGCTGCAATTAGTGCCCTTCCTGGTCCACCATCAGGGCCTGCACGTACAGGAGGTAGCCGATCGCTTCGGCATCAGCCGCAAAGCACTTATCGACGACCTAAAAATCCTGATCTGTTCCGGGCTGCCCGAAGGCTACCCGGATGATCTCCTGGACATCCAATGGGAAAACGACCATGTGTACATCACGGAACATTTGGACCTGAACCGTCCGGTTCGCTTCAGCGAGGACGAAGCAGCCGCGCTGCTGACTGGATTGTCGATGCTCGGCGATCTACCTGCGCTTGCAGGTTTGCCCGAAGACGAACCGGGCAGCGCCTTGGAGTCTGTGACCATCAAATTGACGGGCGCAGCAGGACAGGCCGGACGCCTGGCTGGTGCAGTTGCAGGCCAGTCCGTGGCACCCGAGCAATCGGAGGCGTTCGCCACCATTACGCACGCCATCAGGGACGGCAAACAACTGCACCTGAGCTACCTTTCCCCCCAAAGGGATGAAGTAACAGAGCGCGACGTGGATCCCCTCCGGCTGTACTCCCTGGACAACACCTGGTACTTCGAGGCCTACTGCCATAGCAAGTCAGGACTCCGGAATTTCCGGCTGGACCGCGTGCAATCCCTGGAACCCAATGGCCGTCCAGTCTCCGGAACAGCAACTGCTGATGCAGACTTTCCGGCAAGGCTCTTCACCCCCAGTGACGACGACGTCCTGGTGGTGCTTGAGTTGACCCGGCAGGGCGCTGGCCTGGCTGATGACTACTACGCCGAACGCACGGCGGAATTGCCCGACGGCGGACTGCTCGCTGAGGTGCGCTTTGGAAATGCGGAGTGGTTACCAATGTTTGTGTCCCAACATGGAGGGACGGTGCGGGTGCTGGACCCTGGGGAGCTGCGCCAGGAAGTCCAGGCGTGGCTCACGGCGGCGCTTGACCAATACGACGGTGCCATTTCCTCCTCGGACAACATGGCTGGCTAGACTACTCAGATGCCTTGGTGGTTTTGGATCCTGCTGTGGATCGCGCTCATAGCACTGTCGTTGCTCCTTCATGTGACCTTGGGTTTTCGGCTGTTCAGGAAATTCATGGCCACTGTTCACGAGTTAGGGGACGCTGGTCAACGTTTCAGCCATGTCCCTCCTGCCGTAGAAACCTCCGATGTTGAGGCGCCGGAACGCCGACCCGAGCCGGGATCCGCAATTTTTGCCTCGCCGGAGCAGATGCGTCATGATTACCTGACGGCCAAAGCCTTCCGCCAGGAAGTTCGTCGCCAGAAGCGCGTTCAGCGCAAAGCAGAGCGGGGTCAGCCCCAATCCCTGCACGACATTGAATTCAGATAGACGTAGGATGTATCCAAAAGGAAAGGACCTCCCCATATGAGGCTCGAAGGCTGGCATCTCATCATCATCATCGTCCTGGCTCTGGTGCTTTTCGCTGCACCGAAGCTGCCGTCCATGGCGCGCAGCATTGGCCAGTCGATGCGTATCTTCAAGTCTGAAGTCCGGGAAATGAAAAAGGACGGTTCCTCGGAAAAGAAGGAAACCCAGGACCCCTCTGACGCCGTCGAAGGCAGGGTTGTAGACCACCCGGACGTAAAGGCCAAGAACAACGGCGAGACCGACGTTCCGCCCTCCAACCGCGTCTAAGTAGAAGTGGTAGAGACGAAGGGGCGCAAGGCCAACCCCGAAGCCCGGATGGCGCTCCTTGACCATCTTAAGGAGCTCAAGAACCGGCTCTTCAAGGCTGCCATCGGCGTTATTCTTGGGACGGTGCTGGGCTTCATCGTCTATCAGCCCCTCTTGGAAGCTCTGATCAAGCCGATCAAGGACCTCAATCAAAAAGAGGGCCGCGCTGCCAGCCTCAACTTTGATGGCGTAGCCAGCTCATTCGACCTCATGGTCCAGGTCTCGGTATTCCTTGGCGTGATCCTTTCCAGTCCTGTCTGGATTTACCAGCTGTGGGCATTCATAGTCCCGGGCCTGCACAAGAAGGAGCGCAGGTTGGCTCTATCGTTTGTAGCAGCTGCCGTTCCGCTGTTTATCGGCGGCGTCCTGCTGGCATGGCTGGTGTTGCCCAACGCCGTGCGTGTCCTCACGGACTTCACACCTACGGGCGCTTCAAACTTCATTAGTGCCGAAATCTACCTTGCGTTCGTCCTCAGGCTTCTTCTGGCTTTTGGAATCGCCTTCCTGGTGCCGGTGGTACTGGTTGGGCTGAACCTGGCGGGAATCATCAAGGGCAAGCAACTGGTCAAAAGCTGGCGGATCACGATCTTCCTGGTCTGCCTGTTTGCGGCCATGGCTGCCCCGGGTGCCGACGCCATGAGTATGTTCTACTTGGCGGCGCCCATGCTGCTTCTGTTCTTCGCTGCCATCGGTGTTTGTCTCTGGAACGACCGCCGGCGAGAGCGCCGTGCCATCAAGCGTGCTGCTGAGACCGAAGCCACGGCAGATATTGCCACCCCGGCCTCGGATCTGGAGAATCTCTAGACCTCAGGCCATTAGGCTTGGTGCATGTCCTCCATTTCCGGGTCTCCATCACCATCAGACCGCTACCAGGCGGCCGCTCACCGGGCAGCTGAGGCCAAGACGTATCTTGGTGCCTTTGCCCGGACGCTGGACTTCGAATTGGATGACTTCCAACGTGAGGCGTGCAGATCATTGCAGGAGGGCCGCGGCGTCCTCGTCGCGGCTCCCACAGGTGCGGGAAAGACGATCGTTGGCGAATTTGCCATCTATCTGGCTTTGGAACGCGGGCTCAAAGCGTTCTACACAACACCCATCAAGGCCCTGAGCAACCAGAAATTCTCCGAGCTCGCCGCCAAGTATGGCTCGGCCAACGTTGGCCTGCTGACGGGCGATACAACCATCAACGGTGAGGCGCCCGTTGTGGTGATGACCACCGAAGTCCTCCGTAATATGCTTTACGCCGACTCCGAGACACTCGGCGATCTCGGCTTCGTCGTGATGGACGAGGTCCACTACCTCGCAGACCGCTTCCGCGGAGCCGTCTGGGAGGAAGTCATCATTCACTTGCCCAGTGAAGTGCAGGTTGCTTCGCTGAGCGCCACTGTCTCCAATGCCGAAGAGTTCGGCGCCTGGCTGGATACAGTTCGCGGTGATACTGACGTCATCGTGTCCGAGCACCGGCCCGTGCCACTGTGGCAGCACGTCATGGTGGGCCGTGAAATCGTGGACCTCTTTGCCGGTGACACCACTTTCGACGAAATCGCTCCCCAGATACCGGACACAGAAGTTCCGGATCTCAGCGACACTGACGACGCCGTGGATGAGGCCACTCTGCCAGCAGAATCCCGGAAGATCGCAGTTAAGAGTTCTGTGGCATCTCCTGCCCGGCAGGCAGTGACCGGCCCGGAGTTCGAAGTGAACCCCGATCTGCTCGCAATGGCCCGCTCCGAGAGCCGGATGAACTTCAACGGCCGCTTCGGCCACGGTGGCCGAAGCCGCCGACGGCAGGACCGCTATAGGGATGAGCGGCAGTCCACTGAACAGCGCAGCCCAGTCCGGAAGGCAAGCCGCCCCCAGGTTATTGAAAGCCTTAACCGTCAGGGCCTGCTGCCTGCTATTACGTTCATTTTTTCCCGGGCCGGTTGTGATGCTGCAGTGGCCCAGTGCGCGGCATCGGGACTGTGGCTCACTACAGAGCGTGAACAGCAGATCATTGCGCAGCGGGTGGATGAAGCTAGCCACGAAATCCCTGCCGATGATCTCGATGTCTTGGGATTCTGGGGCTGGCGTGACGGCCTCATCCGGGGCTTCGCTGCTCACCACGCGGGCATGCTTCCCACCTTCAAGGAGGTAGTGGAGAAGCTTTTTGCGGATGGCCTGGTCAAGGCAGTTTTTGCCACCGAAACGCTGGCGCTCGGGGTCAACATGCCCGCGCGCTGCGTGGTGCTGGAAAAACTTGAGAAGTTCAACGGCGAAGCCCACGTCAACATCACGGCGGGGGAGTACACACAGCTCACCGGTAGGGCTGGACGCCGGGGTATCGACGTCGAGGGCCATGCCGTAGTCCTGTGGCAGCCGGGAACGGATCCAGCTGCCGTGGCTGGCTTGGCGTCTCGTCGAACCTACCCGCTGAATTCCAGCTTCAGGCCCACGTACAACATGAGCATCAACTTGATAGCCCAATTTGGCCGGGTCCGGGCACGGGAAATCCTGGAGTCCTCCTTCGCGCAGTTCCAGGCGGACCGCTCCGTGGTTGGGCTGGCGAGGCAAGTCCGTGGCCGCGAGGAGTCGTTGGCAGGATACGCGAAATCCATGGAGTGCCATCTGGGCGACTTCACGGAATACGCCAGGCTCCGACGGGAGCTTAGTGATACTGAGCAGTTCGCCGCCCGGGACTACCACCGCGCACGGAAATCCAGGGTCGCGGACTCGCTGACGCGGCTCATTCCAGGGGACGTCATCAGCGTCTCCAGCGGCAGGCTGGCGGGGTACGCCGTCGTGCTTGATTCCGATGCCAACGCCCGCGAGCCCAGGCCTTCGGTCCTCACCTCGGACAATCAACTGCGCCGGATCGGCGTCCACGACGTCGATGCCCCGGTCTCTCCTGTGACGCGGATCAGGATCCCGAAATCCTTCAATGCCAAGGTCCCCAAATCGCGGCGTGACCTCGCCTCCTCCATGCGCCATGCAGTTAGCGACGACGCGCCCAAGTCGCGCCGCAACAGCAGGCATGAAGACTTTGGCTTGGGGTCCCGGCTCCCGGACCAGGAACAGAAGATCACTGAACTGCGCAGGGCGCTCAGGGCGCATCCCTGCCATGGATGCAGTGAACGCGAAGACCACGCACGCTGGGGGGAGCGTTGGTGGAAACTCCGCAAGGAGACAGACGGCCTGATCCGCCAGATCCAAAGCAGGACCAACACGATTGCCAAGACGTTCGACCGCGTATGCGACGTCCTGTCCGCCTACGGTTACCTCGAAACCAACGACGCCGGAACGGTCACCATCAGCACGGACGGGCAGCGGCTGCGGCGCATTTACGGTGAGAAGGACCTGCTCATTTCACAGTCCATCAGGCGTGGTGCCATCAACGATCTCGATGCTGCCGAGCTGGCCTCGTTGGCCAGCACCCTGGTGTACCAGGCAAAGCGCGAAGACCGGGGCCTTCGCCCGAGGATGCCTTCGGTTGCACTGGAAACGGCGGTGGACATCGTCGTCCGGGAATGGTCGCAACTTGAGGACACCGAGGAACAGAACAGACTTCCGCTGACCGGCGAACCGGAGCTGGGCCTCATGTGGCCCATGTATAAGTGGGCCAAGGGCCGCCATCTCCAGGACGTGCTCAGCGGCACTGACCTAGCTGCAGGCGACTTCGTCCGTTGGGCAAAGCAAGTGGTTGACCTCCTGGACCAACTCGCCAAAATTCCACAACTGGATCCCCGCTTGACGCGGATCTGCCGAGAATCCATCGATCTGGTCCGCCGGGGTGTCGTGGCTTACTCCACGGTCGCCTGAACCTCCACAGCCGCCTGACCCTCCACAGTTGCGCCTGACCCGGAACCGTTTTAGAGACCCCCAGACCTTCTTCAAACGCTCAAGGAGCACACCGCATGAACCAGCCAGGCCTGTCCGCCGGCGACCGCCCCAACGAAAACGTCCGTAAGGTCACCCTTTACCGGAACGGTTCCATCTATACCGCTGCCGATCCGTTCGCTACCGCCATGGTGGTGGACGGTGACACGGTCGCGTGGGTGGGCTCCGAGCAAGCGGCGACGTCCATCGCGGATTCCACCATGGACGTCATTGATCTTCGGGGAGCCCTCGTGGCGCCGGGCTTTGTTGACTCCCATGCGCACTTGACGGAGACGGGCCTCGCTTTGGCTGGACTGTCCTTGACGGGCGTGCGCTCTGCCCGGGAACTGCTGGACGCCGTTGCTGCCGCTGGTGGTACTGGAACTGTGATTGGTCATGGCTGGGATGAAACAACCTGGCAGGATCCCACCCTTCCAACGCTTGAACAGCTGGAACAGGCCTCGGGCGGGAGGCGGGTCTACCTTTCCCGTGTTGACGTACACTCCGCCCTCGTTTCATCCTCCCTTGCGGCGTCGGCAGGCCTTGCCGGGATGGACGGCTTCACGGGGGATAGTGGGCGCGTAGTCAGGACAGCCCACACCGCCGCCCGCCTCGCGGCGCGGCGCTTCAGTGACGCCGAACGGAGTGCGTATCAGGAACAGGCCCTGCATTATGCGGCTTCCAGTGGCTACGTTGCCTTGGCTGAAATGTCCGCCCCACACATTTGTGGGCCGGAAGACCTTCAGATGGCCATGTCCTGGAACAGGCAAACCGGCAAACCGCAGGTGCTGCCGTATTGGGGCGAGCTGGCGTCGTCGGAAGATCACGCCCGCAGGATCCTGGAGAGCGTGGGCCCCGAGGTCCTGGGCTTGGCGGGGGACCTGAACATCGACGGTTCCATCGGGTCGCGAACAGCTGCCTTGAGGCAAGACTATTCCGATGCGCCGGGCCAACGCGGCAATTTGTATCTTTCAGTAGATGAGGCCGCCAAGCACCTTGCTGCATGCTCACTTCTGGGCGTCCAGGCAGGTTTCCACATCATTGGTGATGCAGGCCTTGATGTTGCGCTTGAGGCATTGGACGCCGCGGCCGCCGAGGTGGGGGAACAGCGGATCCGCGCAGCAGGTCACCGCTTTGAACATGTTGAGCTTGCCGATCAGGCTGCAGTGGACAAGTTGGCCAGATACTCGGTGACGGTCTCCATGCAACCGTCCTTCGATGCTGTGTGGGGAGGACCCGGAGGACTCTACGAGCAACGGCTAGGCGGCCGCAGCAAGGCCATGAACACGTTTGCTGCGTTCTACGCCAGCGGAGTTCCGATCACCTTTGGCAGCGATAGCCCCGTGACACCGCTCAGCCCCTGGTCAAGCATCCGGGCCTGCCTGGAACACAGCAACCCGGACCAGCGCATTTCAGCCCGCGCGGCTTTCCTTGGCCACACCAGGGCGGGCTGGCGGGCCACCAAGCACAGGAACCCTCTCATGGGCCAACTCGTCCCGGGTGCGCCAGCCAGCTTCGCAGTATGGGAAATTGAGGAACTCATGGTGCAGGTGGCCGATAGCCGCGTGCAATCCTGGAGCACCGATCCCCGTGCCCGGACCCCCTTGCTCCCTGCCCTGGATACCGGCACTGATCCTGCGTGCCTGCAGACCGTGAGGGAAGGCCAGGAGCTCTTCGCGCACGAATCCCTCCGCGTCTGAGGGCACTATTTCCTTGCCTTCGAATGCGCCGCCTGAACTGGGACGATGCACGAACGCGCAGGTCAACGCCTGGTTGACAGCTTTTGTAAAGTCCGTAACATTGAGGCTCAACAGATCGTTAAGGCTTGGGGTTCCCCTGGGAGTAACTATCTGGTCGTGGCCAGGACGTAGTCTGGTGGCGGTACGCGAGTGGGCAGGCCCATAGGGCCCCAGAAAACAGTTCGTCCGACAAATTACCTGTCCGGACAACACTGGTCCTGGGTCTATGGACCTGCCCGCAGCGCTTTAAGTCCGTGTGGCCGGGGACACAGCTGCCCATAGGAGTGCACAGGATCGTCCTATAATGGAGAGTTGCGCCAGAACGCCAGCCTTAAGGCTGGCCCGGCACACTGACCGCTCCATCAAGGAAAGGCCTCTTCTTGCGTGTCCTGACGATCATCCCTACCTACAACGAGCTGGAATCGCTCCCCAAGACATTGGGTCGGCTGCGGACCGCAGTGCCTGAGTCGGACGTCCTGGTGGTTGATGACAACAGCCCGGACGGCACGGGACAACTTGCTGACGGCATAGCCGCCGAGGACAAGCAAGTGCACGTACTGCACCGCAAGGGCAAGGAAGGCCTTGGCGCGGCGTATATCGCCGGCTTCAAGTGGGGCCTCGCCGCCGGGTATGACGTTCTGGTGGAGATGGACGCCGATGGCTCCCACAAGCCCGAGCAGCTTCCCCTCCTCCTTGAAGCGGTCAGAGAGGGCGCCGACCTTGCCATGGGCTCGCGCTGGGTACCGGGAGGCAGTGTTGTGAACTGGCCTCTCTACCGCCAGGCAATCTCCCGCATCGGCAGCACCTATGCCCGCATCATGCTTGGCCTGAAAATCAAGGACGTCACGGGCGGCTACCGTGCTTTCCGCCGCAGCACACTTGAAGCCCTCAAGTTGGATGAAGTGGATTCAGTGGGTTACGGCTTCCAGGTTGATCTCGCCTGGCGCGTGGCCAAGCTCGGCCTGCGTATCGAGGAGCGTCCCATCACCTTTGTTGAGCGGGAACTTGGTGCATCGAAGATGAGCGGCAACATTGTGCTGGAAGCCATGATCAACGTCACCAAATGGGGCCTGGCAGCACGGTGGGCCAAGCTCACCGGAAAACAGCCTGCCCTCGCAAAGTAAAGATAGCTTCCACAACAAAAGGCCGGACCGGTTCCCAAAGGAGCCGGTCCGGCCTTTTTGCTTGAGTTTGAAGACTAAGCTGAGCGGCGCTCTCCGCGGCGCTCACGCAGGATGTTCAAACGATCCTCAAGGATCTGCTCCAGCTCCGGAAGGCTGCGGCGTTCCAGGAGCATGTCCCAGTGGGTACGGACGGCCTTCTCGTTGGCATCCACGGGACGCTCGCCGTCTACGAGCAAGGCTTCCTTGCCAGTCTTGGAAACCCAAACAGGGGGGATCTCGGCTTCAGCAGAGAAGGTGACGAAGACCTGCTCGCCGTCCTCGCAGCGGTATTCAACCCGCTGGCGCGGTGCCGGTTCAACGCCGGACTCGGTTTCCATGCTTTGGGCGCCAAGACGCATACCCCGCAGGCTGCGATCGCTCATGATTACTCCCTCTGTCTGTTCGCGGAGCCTGAACTCCGCGCTAGCCGTAAGCCGTGTTCACGGTCCCTACGGACTACTTCTGCACACCTTGCATCACTAATTGCAACGCCTGGCCAAGCTTTAATGTTCCATCCACACTGAACCAGCCGGACAAATATCCCATTATACGCGGATCGATGGTCAGTACCCAAAAGCAGTGCAAAACGCGATGAGCGGCCAGCCATTTGGCTGACCGCTCAACTGCCTCACAACAGAATTACTCTATGGGCCTTGAGTGTGCTGCCGCGGTGGAGTCCACCGGGGCTGCCGGCTCCGAGGCCGCAGCCTTGTTGCTGCCGCCAAAGAAGCCAGCAGCATCGGTGTCGCCGTTGGCGCCTCCGAGCGCACTCCCAATGCCCTTCAAGGCCTCGCCAACTTCGCTGGGGATGATCCACAGCTTATTGGAACTGCCCTCAGCGAGCTTGGGTAGCGTCTGCAGGTACTGGTAAGCCAAAAGCTTCTGGTCGGGGTTGCCCTTGTGGATCGCGTCAAAGACTTTCTGAATGGCCTGGGCTTCGCCGTCGGCCCGAAGGATGGCGGCCTTCGCATCACCTTCAGCTGCGAGGATGGCCGCTTGGCGCTGGCCTTCTGCTGTAAGGATTTGCGACTGCTTGGTTCCCTCAGCAGTCAGGATCGCTGCTCGACGGTCGCGCTCTGCACGCATCTGCTTTTCCATCGAGTCCTGGATGGAGTGGGGCGGATCAATAGCCTTCAGTTCCACACGCGAAACGCGGATGCCCCAGCGGCCTGTGGCCTCGTCCAACACTCCACGTAGCTGGCCATTGATCTGGTCACGGGAGGTTAGTGCCTCTTCGAGGTTGAGGCCACCCACCACGTTACGAAGCGTGGTGGTGGTCAGCTGCTCTACCGCCTGGATGTAGTTGGCGATCTCGTAGGTAGCTGCGCGGGGGTCCGTTACCTGGAAGTAGACCACGGTGTCGATCGAAACCACGAGGTTGTCCTCGGTGATGACTGGCTGCGGCGGGAAGGACACCACCTGCTCGCGGAGGTCGAGCAACGGCAGGAGCCTGTCGACGAACGGAATCAGGATGGTAAGGCCCGGGTTGAGCGTGCGCTGGTACTTGCCGAGGCGTTCAACGACGCCGGCACGTGCCTGCGGGATGATCCTTACCGAGCGGACCAACACGATGATGACAAAAATGACGAGAACAATCAGCACAACTGCTGCCGCTGTTCCTCCTAAACCGTCCATGCGTCTCCTTGATTCCCCAATTGCGTGGCTTGCTTTGGCCTTTTGCGGGCAGGTTGCCAGCCCGATATCCGCAGAATTCTGGTTTTTCGGTGCGAATCAGCGCGGGCTGTTTTCGGCAGGCGAGGCTACTACCGCCGTCGCGCCGTCAATCCTGGTGACCTGAACCGTGGCGCCGGCGTCGAGGACTCCGGCGGTGCTGCGCGCGCTCCAGACGTCGCCGCCGATCTTTACCAGGCCGCTGGTGCCCGTGACGGCTTCTATGACGAGGGCGGGCTGTCCGATAAGCCGGTCGATGTTCGTCCGCTGTTCTGCTGGTCCCTTATGCAGGTGTTTCAAGGCGACCGGCCGCACGAAAGCGATCATCAAGAGGGAGACCACGCTGAAGATGACGATCTGGAGCCAGAAATCCGCCCCGGCGAAGTCGGCAATGAGCCCTGCCAGCGCGCCGCCGCCGAGCATGATGAAGAAGAGGTCGAGTGTGAGCATCTCCACCACCGCGAACGCGAGGAAGACCGTGAGCCAGAGAGCCCACCAATTCTCGCCGAGCCATTCAAACATCATTCCCCCTTGGTCCCGGACCCCGTCGAAGACGGGATCACAGTCGCTGTTCCTCCATCCTAGCCCGACGCCGAGTTCCTCGTCAGGAAGCCGAAGCACCCACTGTGAAGAGGCTGATACGGAACTTCGCCGTGGTTGCTACGGCACTATCCTCACCGGCCAGAAGTGCGAGTTCTTCGGGCTTGATGTGGTGACCGGCCGGCCCCATATAGGCGATGTCGGCCAGCTCGGGGCCCGTGAGGGTGAGCGGCACGTCCAGGTTGTACGTTGAATCCGCGTGGAAATAGCCGCCCAGGGATTCAGCCAAACGCTCGGCTTTGCCTTCCTCAATGCTAAGCATTCCGGTGCGGGCAGCGATCTCAGCCAAGTGTCCTTGCTGCGGTGTCACCACAATCAGCTTTCCACCGGGTCGCAGCACCCGGGCGAACTCCGGCGGATTCCTTGGAGCGAACACCACCAGGACCACGTCCACCGAGTTATCGGCGACGGGCAACGGACGCCAAATGTCCCAGACGAGGTTGGCAGCATCCCCGTTGAGTCGTGCAGCGCGGCGGACTGCGAATTTGGAGATGTCCAGACCTATAGCAGAAGCCGGAGTGCTTTCCAGGACACGGCGGAGGTAGTGCCCGGTGCCCGTGCCGGCGTCGAGAACCACGGCCCCGGGTCGCTGCAGCGATGCGGCTGCCAGGCCGGCGACTCGCTGGGCCAAAGCAGCGTAATGTCCGCTGTCCAGGAATCGATGCCGGGCTCCCACCATCTCCGCCGAATCAGCTTCGAAGACTGTGCCCTTACCTGTCAGCAGGTTGAAGTAACCTTGCTTCGCGGCGTCGAATACATGCCCGGAGCCGCAAACGAGCCTCCGCTGCGGATCCTCGACAAGCTGAAACCGCCCTTCGCAAACGGGACAACGGAGGGCGGCAACGGCATCGGACAACATGGATTCAATCCTACGGTGGGCCGGAGTGTCTGGTGCCTGCGCCAGGACGGCGGGGCTAGGCTCACCAAGGTGAAACCCGAGCAGCTGCCTTTGTTGAACTCCGTCTCCGCCCCTGCCATCCATCCGGACGGTACTAAAGCGGTGGTATCCGTGGTCAGGCCTGATTTCGACGCCGATGCTTACGTTGGTCAATTGTGGAACGTACCGCTGGACACCAACAAGCGCCCACGACGCATCACCCGCGGGTTCAGGGACACTTCCCCGGCTTTCTCGCCTGACGGCCTGGTTTTGGCCTTCCTGCGCAGTGATGCAGAGGGAAAAGCGCAACTGTTTGTTGTGGAGTCGGCAGGGGGCGAACCGCAGCAGGTAACGGATCAGCACGGCGGGGTCAACGGGTTTGCGTGGGCTCCGGATTCCCATCGGGTGGTCTTCACCAGCCGTGTTGCGGAACCGGGCCGCTATGGAACGGTCGACGGCGTTACTTCCGGCAGCGAAGACGCCCGGCTTATCGCCGTGAACCAGTACCGGATGAACGGCGTGGGGTACGTCCTGGACCAGCGCCAGCAACTGTTTGTGGTTGACGTGCCGGAATTAGGTGGCGAGCCTGTGGTCATTCCCCGCGGCAGAGCCGCCCACGAACGGCCGGGTGCCAAGGTAACCGGGGTTCCCGATGCCAGGCAGATGACGTTTGGCGAATCAGACCATGAGGCGCCGTGTTTCTCCGCCGACGGCAGGTTCGTTTACTTCATAGCTGCCCTACACGACGGGCATGATGACGACCTCGTAACGTCCGTGTACCGGATTGACGAATCGGGCGGCGAACCAGAGCTCATCAAACCCCACAACCCAAAACTGCAGACCGTCACGGCCGTGCGGGCGTCCACCGATGGCCGCTCGCTCTTCTTCACCGCACAAGACCTAGGCGATACCGGACGGGATTTTGTCGCGCGCAACAGCGTCCTCTATTCAATGCCCGTCGCCGGGGGAGATGCCGCTGCCCTCACCGACGTCGAGCATATGGACATCTCAGGTCCGCTGGAACCGAGCGGACCGGACAGCGTCCTGATCCTGAACACAGCATTGGGCAGCGTGGAGCTCCTCGATGTCACGGCGGCGGGAAGCCTTACGCCACTGGTGCATGGCGCCCGCGTGGTCACCGGAGCCACAGTTGCTGCCAATGGTGAAATTGCCGTGAGCTTCCTGGATGCGTCCACCGCTGGCGACGTCGGCTCCCTGGAGCGTGGTGAACTGCGCCTGCTGACAGACTTCTCTGCGGAACTACGGAATAGCTCAAGGGTCAGTGAGCCGCTGGATTTCCAGGCAATCGCCGACGACGGATACCCCGTGAACGGTTGGTTGGTGCTGCCCGACGGATCCGGACCACACCCTGTCCTGCTGAGTATCCATGGAGGTCCGTTTTCCCAATACACGGGAGCCTTCTTTGACGAAGCGCAAGTCTATGCAGCTGCAGGATACGCGGTAGTGATGTGCAATCCGCGGGGCTCCTCAGGCTACGGACAATCCCATGGACGGGTTATCAAGGAGCGAATGGGGACAGCGGACATGCAGGACGTACTCGCCTTCCTGGATGCTGCCTTGTCCGCCCATGCAATCTTGGACGCCGATAGCGTGGGCATCATGGGCGGATCCTATGGCGGTTACCTCACGGCATGGACCATCGCACACGATCACCGTTTCAAAGGGGCAATTGTCGAACGCGGATTCCTGGACCCTGTCAGCTTTGCCGGCACTTCTGACATCGGCTGGTTTTTTGGCGGCGAGTACGCTGGCGCCACACCCGGTCAGCTTGTGGCACAGAGCCCCTTGGCCGTAGCCGACTCCGTCGTGACACCGACCCTGGTGATCCACAGCGAAAACGATCTTCGGTGTCCCCTCGAACAAGGGCAGCGGTACTACGCGCTCCTCAAGGAGAGGGGAATTGAGACGTCGTTACTCGTCTTCCCGGGCGAAGACCACGAATTGTCGCGTTCCGGGACACCGCATCACCGCAAGCAGCGGTTCGAGCACATCCTTGCCTGGTGGGCCAGGTATCTGCCGACCGCATCAAACCGCGTGACGGGCTGAAGCCCGCTACGGACCAGCTAGCCGTGCAGGAAACCGAGGGTCCGGCGCGCGTCCTCAATGTCCGGATTGGACCACCGTAGGGAGTGTTCCGCGTTGCTGGACAGCGATCGCAGTTCTGCCTTGTCCACGTAAAGAATTCCCTGCACGTGGTCCGTTTCGTGCTGCACTATGCGTGCCTGCCACCCTGAGAACCATTCCTCCACCGGACGTCCCTCTGGCGTGAGGTAACTCAGTTCCACGTTTCGGTATCTGGTGACCACCGCTTGATAGCCGCTGACGGACAGGCATCCCTCATAGAAGGACGCTGCCTCGCTTCCCAGAGGACGATATTGCGGGTTGAGGACAGCCATGAACTCCAGCGGCTCCCTGTGCCGGACCGTTGCCGACTCCGGATCCACCTCGTACTTGTCTTCAAGGACTGCCAACTGCAACGGAATGCCCAACTGAGGAGCCGCCAGTCCAACCCCCGGCGCCGCATGCATGACTTCACGCATCCGCTCTATGAGCGCCTCCAATTCAGCGCCATCAAGCTGGCCGTCATATGGCGCCGCCTGTTGCCGGAGGACGGGGTGCCCGGCTTGAACGATCGGCGGAAGTTCCTCTGTTTCAAGTAGCCGCCGGACTGCGTCCCTGATCTGGAGGGGATTGAAGTCGGTGGCGGGGCTGGGCGCCTCGGAGTGAGGTTGCTGCGTCATGACTTGAGCCTAACGCGAAGGCTCCTCTTCGCGCCCGTTCCCTGCTCCGGGTTCGCCCTTGCCGGGCTTTGGCCTCCGCGTTCAGCTAGGCTCGTCGGATGAGCGAAAGCAACCCCCTGGACCATGTACTCGGGTTTATCAGGACGGTTGAGTCCGGTGGCGGAGCCGCTGAGATCAGCCCGTATCTGGCCCACGACTTCACACTTACGGAATGGCCGCACGCCCTGTCCAAGACCGGGTCCGTCAGGACCCTTCAGGAGACCCTCACTGGCGCGGATCACAGTAAGAACATTGTGGCGAACCAGAGATTTGAGGTAGCCCGCACTACTTGCGAAGGCAACCGGGTAGTCGTGGAGATGAACTGGTCAGCCACGTTGCTCCTGGACCTCCCGCATTGGGACGCCGGCGAAACCGTACGTGCGCGGAGCACTGCTGTATTTGAGCTGCGGGACGGTTTAATTGTCAGCCAGGACACCTACGACTGCTACTACACACTCCCTGAACAAGGGAACTTTCTTAATAACAAGGAACGTCCTGAATGAACACGCACCCTAGCGCATCGTGAATCGCCGCTCCACCAACGCTGAGACAGTGGGAAATTCCAAGGCATATGTAAAAACCGAGTTCCTGGCTGCCATGACTGGGGGAGGCAGGGGCCTTCCAAGTGCCATGTTCAAACCGGCCTGCAAGGATGCGCGGGCGGCTGCCCGGCGTCGGTCCTTCTCGAACAACTGAAGCTGGCGACCGACAGCGTGTCCCCTGAGGGAGGCATCAATGAGAGGTGCCAAGGCAGCAGCATCAAGCCATCCAAGGTTCATTCCCTGGCCACCAATGGGACTGATCTCATGGGCGGCATCGCCCAACAACACAGTTCTGCCATGGATCATACGGCCCGCAAGCCTGGACTGGACGTCAAATGCGCTCAGCATGCTGTTGCTTTCCGGATCCAGCACGGCGCCGGTCCGGGCTTGGACCAAGGCAGCCAGGTCTGCCGCCGTCGCTCCATCGGCCGAGACTCCAAGCCGCACCACCCACCGGCGAACTTCCCCAGGCAAGGGGAAGGACTCTACGATCCCCTCGGGCTCCAGATACAGGACCGCGTTGTCTCCGTGGCCTGTCCCATCAATGAAATCTCCCATCAGATAACTATCCGGATAGCTACGTGCCGGAACGCCAGGGAGAAGACGTCGTCGTATCAGCGAGTGCGCTCCGTCAGCTGCCACCAAAAGGCGGCTGGTGAAGGTGTGTTCTCCGGAAGGTGAGGCCGCCCGGACGCTGACAGTGCCGCCGTCGTCGGCAAAATCGCGCACGTCTGCGCCGCGGATGATCGCCTCGGAGTCCAACGCCAGAACCGCTTGCTCCAGTGCCTGTTCCGTCACTGGTTGCGGCACGGCGAGGATAAAGGGAAAGTCCGGGTCCCCTGTAAAGGGCAGCTCGGCGATCTTTTTGCCTTTGCTGTACGCAACGCCCCGCTCGATCCGCACACCGGAAGCCAACAACGGCGCGGAAAGACCGGCCCGGTCCAGTTCAGTGAGCGCCGGGGGGTGAATCCCTATTGCCCTGGAACGGTGGCTCCTGTTCAGACGGCGTTCCAGGATTCGGATCTGGTGCCCTTGTTTGAGCAACAAGGCACCCATGAACAAACCGACCGGACCGGCACCCACGATGATGACGTCAAGCACGTCCGGCGCTCATCTCCGGGATCCATTGCCGGCAGGCTCGTAGACGAGCAGGTTGTGCCAGGGTCCGTTCGGATCCACCCTCCATCCTTCCGGGGCCACCGCCTGGAGCTCCCGGGAAGTGAAGCTGCGCCTTATCGAGACCAAACCGTCACCGCAGATGAAAGAGCCAACGCCCAAAGGCCAGAAGCCGGCCGCGAAGAGAAGGTATGCGATGTTGCTCCGCTTGAGGTCATTGTGGAGGGCTACTTTCCGGCACAGTACTTCTGAGTCCTTCAAAACTCCGGCGAGTTGGTCAGCATCGAGATGGTGGAGGATGTGATTCGAGAGGACGATATCGAACCTCCTGCCCTCCGCGACAAGATCGGTGCTGTGCGCCTGCCGGTAGGTGACGCCCTCGATCGCTGGCGCCCGGGTCGCAAAATTGTATGCCCGTTCGTCAGGGTCTATGGCAGTTACCTTCAGCGTATATCCATCCTTGGCGGCCCATCCGGCCAGGCTTCGGGCGACGTCCCCACCACCGCACCCGATGTCCAGAACCGACGCCGTGCCACGAACTGCGAGAAGTGGACGGAAGCGATCACGGTACGTCCGGTGCCATCCGGAAAGGAGTCGGTTAACCGCGGGGAAGCGGGCGTAACTGCGATCCAGGCGCCGGAGGTCACAATCAGGCCGGTCCATGTCCTCGATGGCATCCACGTCCCTGTCTTTCAGGGATCCCCACGGGCTCACAGGGTGGGAGAGACCAATGTAAAGAGGCCAGTCTCCACCGTGAGGCCGGGACCGAACGCCATGGAGCAGATTGGTTCCTCCCGCTGGTTTGCCGGCTGCCCGAGCATGTACTTCAAGACAAAGAGCACGGTGGCGCTACTCATGTTGCCGTATTCCCTGAGTGTTTCCCTTGCTGGGACCAGTTGCTCTGCGGTGAGTTCGAGCTTGGATTCGACCTTGTCCAGAATGCTGCGCCCACCGGGGTGAATGGCCCAGTGCGTTATATCGCGATAGGGGAGTTCTGCCAGTCGCGGCTCTTTCGCGAGCAACGGCTCCAACGCCCCGGTGATGTGCTCCTCGATGATGTGGGGCACATAGGAACCCAAGACCATTTCAAAACCCTCGTCGCCAATATTCCAGGCCATTGCCTCTTCACCAACGGGGGTGAGGACCGTTTCGAAGTGGTCCAGCCTGATCACCGGTTCGGGCCCTTGGGGTTCCTTGGACGTCACAATGGCCGCGGCAGCACCGTCACCGAAGATGGCCGAACCCATGATGGTGTCGGGGTCGTTGGATGTACGCACGTGTAGCGAACAAAGTTCCACACAGATAACCAGTACGACCGCGGCTGGATCTGCCAGGCAGAACTGCTTGGCTGCCTTCAGGGCTGGAAACGCGGCATAGCACCCCATGAAGCCGAGGTGGTAACGCTGCACGGCGGGGTTCAGTCCCAGCGCCCGGACGACCTTGTAGTCGGGACCAGGGTTGAAGAATCCCGTGCAGGACACCGTGATGACATGAGTAATGTCATCGAGGTCGATGTCCGGCACGCGTGCTACCGCAGCCTTGCCGGACTCGATAAAGAGCTTGGTGGCCTCCGTGGCAAAAATCTCGTTCCGGACTTTGGTGCTGGGGCTCAGCACTTGATTGGTCGAGGGGTCAAAGAATCGTGGATTTTCCGGATGCGCGTCGAGGCTCAGCTCTTCCACCGCGGTATATCGGGTATCTATTGCAGCTGAGTCGAAGCAAGTGGATACCAACCGCGATCCGAGCCTTGTCAGGCCTGGTTGAGCTGCGAAGACGTCGCGTGCCTGCGACTGCACGAGGATGGTTGGCGGAACTGCGGTTTCGAGGGACCTCATGTATACCGGCATGCTTCATTCTTAGCGAGTCGGCGGCTGATGACAATGGTTGGAGCCGCTCAGGCTTCGCGTCCTCCCAATGGCCTGCGGCAGAGGCCGTTAGTGTGGTCAATGACCGTTGCCGCATTCGCGACGACGAACGAGAATTTGACGTACTGACCGAGGTTGGTAGTACGGGCAGGCGGTGCCGACGGGGGACTGTTGGGCAGCACCGACCAACAGATGTCGGCCAGCAGTTGCCGCCTAACAGATGGAGAGATCATGAGCATTGCCACGAGCACCGACACACAGTCTCCTGCGTCGCACGTAGCAGACACCCACGACCTCATACGGGTGCAGGGTGCGCGCGAGAACAACCTCAAGGACATCAGTGTCGAGATCCCTAAACGTCGCCTCACGGTGTTCACGGGTGTCTCCGGCTCGGGCAAAAGTTCGTTGGTCTTTGGCACCATCGCAGCAGAGTCCCAGCGAATGATCAATGAGACATACAGCGCTTTTGTTCAGGGCTTCATGCCTTCATTGTCGCGGCCGGACGTGGACATGCTGGAAGGCCTGACAACGGCCATCATCGTGGACCAGGAGAGGATGGGCTCAAATCCGCGCTCGACCGTGGGTACTGCGACTGATGCCAACGCCATGCTTCGTATTCTCTTCAGCCGGCTCGGGCAGCCCCACATCGGATCGCCGAACGCGTACTCGTTCAACGTGCCAACCGTAAAGGCCAGCGGGGCCATCACGGTCGATCGCGGCGAGGGCAAAACCAAAACGGAGAAGGCCACCTTCAACCGTCTGGGCGGCATGTGCTCGCGATGCGAGGGAATGGGCTCAGTCAACGACTTCGATCTCACCGCGCTGTATGACGACACCAAGTCCTTGAACGAGGGCGCGCTCACTATTCCCGGGTACACGATGGATGGCTGGTACGGCCGGATCTTCAGCGGTTCAGGCTTCTTCAATATGGATAAGCCAATTGCCAAGTTCACCAAAAAGGAGCTCCACGACCTCCTTTACCGGGAACCGACCAAAATCAAGGTCGAAGGTATCAACCTCACCTATGAAGGCGTCATCCCAAAAATCCAGAAGTCGATGCTCTCCAAGGACGTTGACGCACTTCAACCACACATCCGGGCTTTCGTGGAGCGGGCTATCACCTTTACCACCTGTCCGGAGTGTGAGGGCACCAGGTTGAGCCCGGAGGCACGTTCTTCCAAGATCAGAGGCAAGAGCATCGCGGATGTATGCACGATGCAGATCAGTGACCTTGCTGTATGGATCCGGGAAATCAATGAACCCTCCGTGGCTCCGCTTCTCAAGGGACTGCAGCACCTCTTGGACTCCTTCGCCGAGATAGGACTCGGATACCTGTCCCTCGATCGGCCTGCCGGTACCTTGTCCGGGGGAGAGGCGCAGCGAACCAAGATGATCCGGCATCTGGGCTCATCCCTGACGGACATCACCTATGTCTTCGACGAGCCAACTATCGGCCTGCATCCGCATGACATCGAGCGTATGAACCAGTTGCTGCTGCAGTTGCGCGATAAAGGCAACACCGTGCTGGTAGTCGAGCACAAGCCCGAAACGATTGCGATCGCTGACCACGTCGTGGATCTCGGTCCTGGTGCAGGCACGGGCGGCGGCACGGTCTGCTTCGAAGGCGATCTGAACGGGCTGCGGGGGAGTGACACCATCACTGGGCGCCACCTCGACGATCGCGCATCCATAAAAGAGCAGGTACGGACAGCTTCCGGCACCCTTGAGGTCCGGGGAGCTTCCACCAACAATCTTCAAAACGTGGACGTTGATATTCCACTGGGCGTGCTGTGTGTACTCACGGGTGTGGCCGGATCGGGCAAGAGCTCGCTGATTCACGGGTCGGTGGCCAAACGTGACGGCGTCCTGGTGATCGACCAAGGTGCCATCCGCGGTTCCCGCCGGAGCAATCCTGCAACTTACACCGGGCTCCTTGAACCCATACGCAAGGCATTCGCCAAGGCCAACAATGTGAAACCGGCGCTCTTCAGTTCAAACTCGGAGGGCGCGTGCCCCACCTGCAACGGCGCCGGCGTCATTTACACAGATCTGGGCGTCATGGCGACGGTGGAATCAACGTGTGAGGAATGCGAAGGGAAGCGCTTCCTGGCCTCGGTATTGGAGTACAAGCTTGGCGGACGCAATATTGCAGAGGTGCTTGCAATGTCTGTCAACGAGGCTGAGACCTTCTTCGGCGAAGGGGAAGCACGCACACCGGCCGCACACAAGATCCTGGACCGCCTCGCCGACGTCGGGCTCGGTTACCTGACGCTTGGACAGCCGCTCACTACGCTGTCTGGCGGGGAACGCCAGCGGCTCAAGCTTGCTACGCAAATGTCGGAGAAAGGCGACATCTACATCCTGGACGAGCCGACCACGGGGCTCCATCTAGCCGACGTCCAGAACTTGCTCGGCATGCTGGATCGATTGGTCGAGTCGGGAAAGTCCGTCATTGTCATCGAACATCACCAGGCCGTCATGGCACATGCGGACTGGATTATCGACCTCGGACCGGGCGCCGGACACGATGGTGGCAAGATCGTTTTCTCTGGCACGCCCGCTGATCTGGTGGCCGACCGCTCGACGCTGACCGGCAAGCACTTGGCGGTTTACGTCGACGCCTGACCCTTACATGGCATGAAAACATGCCAATACGGCGTTATCAGAGTGGTCTTATTATTAGCAATTCACCTCTATCTCTTGACTAGTACTCGTGATGTGGCACACACTTACTCAGAACTTTGGACTACTTACAGACCATTGAGAATCTTGAGAATCGGGGGAAGCATGTCCACATTTTCGTTAGGGTTAGTCAAGGATGACAACAACCGCAGGAAGGAATCCCGCAGGAAACAGTATTTCCGATTTGCGACCACCGCGGCCGTAGTGGCGACCCTCATGTCGGCAACGTCGTGCGCCACAGCTCCTGCCACCAACACTCAGCCAGCAGCCGAATGCCGCCAACTTGACGCTCAACTGGCATGGCCAAGCGAGGTCCGTGGGCAATTACAAAAGACCATTGACGCCCACAGCAGCTGCACCGGAACAGCCCGCGGCGACAAAGCTCCAGTGGCGATCTTTGACTGGGACAACACGGTAGTAAAGAACGACATTGGCTACGGCACGAATTTTTGGATGCTCAGGCACGACAAAGTCCTGCAACCGGCCAATAAGGATTGGAAGAGCACAAACCGTTACCTGACAGATGCTGCAGCGAGAGCGCTGACAGCGGCATGCGGTACCGACACGCCCGCAGGCCAACCGCTCAAGACCAGCATCAACACGGAGTGTGCCGATGAAATCCTCGCCATCCTTGAGGACAAGACGCGTTCCGGCGAACCGGCTTTTGAGGGCTTCAATGCCCGCCACCTCATAGGCGCCTACGCCTGGGGTACGGCCCTGTCTGCTGGATATACCGAGGAGCAACTCGGCCAGTTCGCTCTCTCGATGAAGCAGGAGAACCTGCTGGCAGCACAAGGTAGCATGCAGACCGTTGGAAGCCAGCAGGTGGACGGTTACATCCGGATATACCCACAGATCAAGGACCTCATCGGCGTCCTTCAGGCTCACGGCATCGAAACCTGGGTGGTCTCCGCTTCGCCAGAGCCGGTGGTCAAGGCATGGGCTGGCGAGGTCGGCATCGACGCCGGGCACGTCGTAGGCGTCCGCAGCGTATACGAGGACGGCATCCAAACTTCCCACCTGAAAGGCTGCGGCGGAATACCCGACGGCGAAGATTCAGTCATGACCTACATCGAGGGAAAACGTTGCTGGGCCAATCAGGTGATCTTCGGCGTCGAGGGTCCTTCAGCCTTTGAGCAGCTGCCTGCCGAACGCCGCCAGATCCTGGCCGCCGGTGACTCCGGCACGGACGTAACCTTCGTTGCCGACGCCACCGAAGCCAGGCTGGTGGTGAACCGGAACAACGCCGAGATCATGTGCCGCGCGTACGACAACGAGGACGGCAAGTGGCTCATCACGCCAATGTTCATCGACCCCAAACCACAGCGTAGCGAGCCGTATCCATGCGCCACCAAGGCCTACGCCAACCCGGACGGCAGCAAGGGGCCGGTGGTGCGCGAGGACGGCAGCCTCATCCCGGACCAGGTGGACCGTGTCCACTGAGGGGATTTCCGGATACCATCTTCTGTTGCGAAGGGTCCTATTTCAGGCTTCCCAGGCTGACTCTGAGCGCCCATACCGTTGCATGGCATAAGCCTCCTTTGAGCTGGCGCGAAACGTAGGAAAGGCCCTTACAGATGGAATTCCATCTGTAAGGGCCTTAGCCGCTGACCGACCTCGAAGCGGCAGTTATCTCCCTGTGGCTACGGGGCAAGAGCCGTATCGAAAAGTTGCTCCGCCAGCCGGAGTAAATGAGGGGGTGCATCTTTCTCCTCGCCGTGGGCGTCATGGCCAAGAAGAACAGCTGTTCCCCTGACGGGCTGTTCGATCTCCAGGCCCGCTTCGCGGAGCAAAACCTCGGCCCGGGAATTCAGGGGCAACGGAATAGACCCTGCCTCGTCGTTCAAATAAACGCGCCAATCGTTGCAGGTAATTGCTTTGACGTTTCCTTCAAGCAGCCTTTGCCGGATAAGCAATGTCGCCTCGATCCTTTCGACGCGGACGGGCTGCCTAAGGGGAGCGGGGACAATCAGGGCAATGCGTTCCCAATACATAATTCATCCCTTCCATTTCTGGGCTGGCGGCATTCTCAGACACCGTCGTACCTCCGGTGCCAGCTCCACTACCAAGACAGACCGTAAGGGCGACGTATCACCGTTGGTTTTTACGCGGTTTTTGGAAGAGATTTTCCCTGGTACCGTTTTTTGCCCGTTTGGCAGCTCTTTTTTCAAGGATAGATTTCCCCGCTTTTTTGGCCCCAACATTTCTCGGAGACTTACCAGACACTGGAATCACGCCTTTCTAAACGCTATCTACCATCACCATACCGACTTTAATTTTTAATGCCAGTCCGCGGTTTGCTGGATATTTCTACCGGGCACTCCCGGACGAGACTTTCGATGAATTTGCGGCGGACGCAAGTCACCCGAGCGCGCTGACATCGGCGGGGAGCAGCTGGCAGGGAGCGGTCAGTCAGGCGGCCAGTTCTACTTCCACTACCTGGCTGGCATGCACGGGTGTCCATGGGACGGGAGTTGCCCCGCTCTGAATCCTTCTCGCTCTCTAGCGGCGGCTGAAATCTTGTGCATGGTGGACGCGGTGAGCGGGCGCCGCTTCAAGTGCTGTCAGAGCATGGAACCAATCCGACGCTTTCCCGCTGATGCCTACGTTGCTGCGCTCGAGTCTTGGGCATTTCTCGACCTAGCTGGGAAACGGCCGTTGTTCACATCACCCTTTGGGGATGTTTTCTTTCAAAGCGCCGATGGGTTCTGGTTTCTTGACGTAGTTGGCGGCGAGTTGAATCATGGCTGGTCCACAGAACAGGAATTCTCGGAGTCCTTGAATACTCGGGAGGGCCAGGATCAGTACCTCATGATCGGACTGGCGAAAGCTGCTGACGAAGCAGGGCTGAAGCCAGGTGCCTCCGAGGTTTACGGGTTCGAAATCCCGCCGGTTCTCGGCGGTGCGACCGAACTGAGCAACGTCGAAGTGAGCGACTTTGTCGTTGCCCTCAACCTCACGGGGCAAATTCACAGCCAGGTTCGAGACCTTCCACCGGGAACGCCGATTAGCGGCATTTCACTGGCTTAGCAGCCGATCTCCGTCCTCCAAGTTCGCGATTCGACGGGAGTTCTTGCAGCTACTTCTACTTCCGTAGTTTCAACGCCGATAATCTACATTATGTAAAGTAGAACAGTGATTATTGCATCTGATGCACGATCACACCTCCTCCGCTCGTTGCCACCTCACTTGAAGCCGCGGCCAGGTGTTCTGTTAGCAGTGAGGCGAACGGTTCGGGCACGGGCGCTGGATCTCCTTCCGCGAGTGACAGACGCAGGCCATCACAGCGAATGGCTGTTTCCCGGATACCGGCCCGGGCAACACATCCACCCCAACACGCTCATGGAACGTCTCCGGGAAATCGGCATCGACCTCTTGGGCGCACGCAATGCATCCCTCCGCGCCCTCGTGAAGGAAGTGCCAGCCCCGCTGGTGGCCGAAATGCTCGGTTACAGCTACCAAGTCACCCAGAAACACTCCGCAGCGGCCGCCGAACCCTGGTCCCGCTATCCAAGAATCCAGGCGACGCGGATAATGACTGACACCATCGGAATTGGTCGATAACCGCTCCCCACCAATGAGAGGGCGCAAGCGTCCTGCGAGCAACCGCGCGGACCGGCCAGGGACTGAGAGCCCGGTGTCTATACCTTGCTCGCGACCACCATGTAGTTCTCGGCCTCAAGATCGAACGTGCTCACTTCCGTCCGGAGTCCGACCCGGTGCAGCTCGACCTGGAGTTCCTCGTACCGGTAGGGCCAGCAGGACAGCAGTTCCGAGCGGACAAGAACCAGCCCAGTCGCATCAACCTGGGCGATCGCAATCTCGATGTGGTGCTCATCCTCCCAATGCGGCGCAATCTCCCAGCGGTAGACCACAACGGCATCGCGACCGTTCCGGCGGACGAGTCGGTCCCAGATGTCCAGCCGCGAACCTCTGGCCCTCACCAGTTCCCAAGTGCGGGATGTGAGCACCAAGCGCCCGCCAGGGCGCAGAAGCCGTGACATCGACTCCAGAGCAGCACCCCTGCCTGTCGCGCCCGCGGCATGGTGAAGCGAGTTGCCAACGCAGAACACCATGTCGAACGTGTCGTCCTCGAAATGGTCGGGCAACTCTTCCCAATTCGCCCGCACGGCCCGAACGGAGGCCCCGAACTCCTCAGACAACTCTGAAGTCCGGCGAACCATAGCTTCGCTGGCGTCAGTTGCGACAACCTGCATGCCACGACCGGCGAGGCCAACCGCCAACTGTCCGGTTCCGCACGAACAGTCGAGGACATGAGCGTTCGACGGCAGGAGACTGAGGACGTCATCGAACGACGCAACGAACTCGGCGGGAGGCAATTTTGCATCCGAGATGAGCCATTCGTACACCTCGGCAAGCACATCATATTCCGTCACAACCACTACCTCCGTCACGCAGCAGACTCACGGCGGGACGTCAGTCCATCAACGGAGCAAGCCGGGCACCAATGGTTTTCGCAAGGATAACCCGTCCGCGCATGCCGCGGATAGCGCGAGCTGATCCGGTCGGTCATTCGCCGAGTTCGGCCCTTCGGAACTATCAATACGTCCGAATCTGATACGCAGCGTGTCCATTAGTTTCCTCAGGCAATCAGAAGTGGCTTGCACTTTTTCGCCCCTTCCCGATGAGGCATTTGTAGGAAGATCATGCTGCTGACTACGGCATCGGATACCGGCACAACCTGAAGCAGGGACATGGAAATAAGACGAGCCACCGGGACGACGAAGTGGCAATAGGCTATTTGATATTCTCTTGGGACCTGGAGAACGGTCAGACTGTGGCGGCCGTGTCACCGTCGGCCGGCGCTGAATAGTTCCGAATCGAATATGCACCGTTACCAGTAGAACTCTGCGTATCTCATCGGATGAATCAATTCGTCCCATCCCCTGATCCTGCCGGGATCTGCTGGATTGCCCCGTGGTTACGCGGAATTTGGGCGGCCTGTCGGTCTCACCCGAGATCCTGCCGGCGGTCTGGCGTGATGATTTACGCGTGGATGACGGCGTAAGAAGCACCTCCTCCCGTTCATCGGTTTCTGGACGACCACGATTTCTGGATGCCATGAGTTCCCGCCATTGTCCTAACGCTCCGGCAGTTCGTATCCTCGGCGGCTAAGCTCCTCCCGCACCCGCACGAAAGCAAACTGAGGCTTGGCAGACAGCAGCGGAACCAGATCGACCAGAGACGGGGTGCTCTCCATGAAGTCTGCGACCGGGTTGATGACAACCTCAGTGAGCTGTTCGAGGAAGGCATCCTCGGGGATCCGGCTGCCCATTTCAGCGTCGAGCAGGATGGTGCCCGGAAGGTCTCGTGCAACCAAGCCATCAGGTCGAGCAAAATCGATCGTCGGGATCACGTCTGTTTCTTCGGCTCGAAGGCTCAGAAGGCAGAAATTTTCTGAACGGAACTCCCCACTAGGGACCGATGAGTCCCAACCCAGGTTCAGATAGAAGTCACCGCTCCCCCACGAGGACTTTTGAAGATTAACCACCTGATACTCACCGGCCGATGTCGTCCGGAACCAGTTGCGGCCCCGTTTCCGGAACCCGCGCAACCTTAGTGCGCCAGCGAAGGCTGACTCGACCAATTTCGTTCTTTCCACACGGGATATTCTCCAGCATGGGGACGTCCGCATAGACGAATGTATCGACGCAGTCGTGCCCTCTGCGAAACTCGTCCAATGACGCATGCAAAGGATCTCCGCGTGCTTGCCATCCGGCAAGCCCTTTACGAGGACATTGTGGGCGCCGACGTGTTGACTGCAACAGCTCTCAACGCACTGTTGGATGGCGTGGATTCTCCGTCTCTGCCACTCCTTGCCGGTCTTACTCGTCGGGAGGAAGGCGAGGCACATGAGCTGTTCAACGCAGTCGTGAACGAGTTGAACATTGCGCCGCCGACGCCCGCAGAGACCACGCCCGAACGCTGGAACTTGGTCCGATGGCTCTGCCAGGCGCTGGTGGACGGGGCCCTGAAGCCCGAGTACGCGGGTCGCATCATTTGATGGGAGGGGTGGGGCGAACTGGGATATCCCGAATCGCTCCGGCCAATCGTTGGCCTAGTGAGCGAGTGGGACGAGTGGATGCCGTCTTGGAACATCGACTGACACCACGTCCGTCAGTTGATCGTCGATGAAGCCAGGCGGCTCCTCGAGGGGCCATGGCCACCGAAGTAGCTGAACGGTCCTCTTCACAACGAGGAATACGCCCACATTCAATGCGCAGGGACGCTGCTAAACGTTGATTAATGCCTTTCGCTGACGTCCCTGCGACGCACCAGATGGCCTTAGCAGAACGCATTCGCCTTGGGATATGTCTTTCTCCTCGCCTACGCTTTTTCCGTTTTTCCGACGTACTTCTAGCGTGCAACCGCAGTTGACTCCCAATATGCAGCCGAAGCGCGCGGCCAGTCCTATCCAGCGCCGGAGCCGGCCTGTTTCATTCTTGACTGAACTTCCACCAACTCAGCCAATACCATGGTGCACCGGAGGCAATCGTCCAAGTGTCGGCGAACTTTCTCCTGGGCGGCCCGGCGCACGGCATTGCGGGCGTATTGACCTAAGTAGCGCGAAAAGTCCGTGCAGGGGTCCGTAGCTGATTCCTGCACGTGTTTTTGCAAGTACGCCTGGCGGAGACCCTCCCGTGCCCGGATGAGCAACGATGAAACAGCGTTTGGAGTCAGTTCCATAGCCCGCGCCGCTGCGGCCGGCTTCATGCCCTCGACGTCCACCTGCCAAAGTACGGTCTGCCAGCGGGACGGCAGGGAACGGAAAGCCAGCAGAAGGATCGTATTCTCGAAGTCTTTAACAACAGGATCACCATTAAAAACAACGATCTCACTCGCAACGCCATCCACCGTCGCCGATGCTCGTCGGCTCTGCAGATTCCGGCGGTGCGACATTCGCCGAACGGTGGTCAACAGATAGGCCCTGAATGAGTCCACCGGTCCCCTGCCTTCCAGCAGGGACTTCAGGATCGATGCAAACGCCTCGGAGACCACATCGTCAGCGTCCGTTGGATTATCCGATTCCGTCCGGGCAACACGGGTGGCCACGCCTTGGTACCGGCGAAAAAGTTCCTCGTAGGATCCCGAGTCACCCCCTCGCACGGCAGCGAGGAGGCATGTGTCACTCTCACCCGCCAGTAGCGCGTGTGTGCCGGCTCCCCTCCCCTGCTGACGTTGTGCAGGTTTTAGAAGAACTTGTACCTGCTGAGCCGTCGTGGAGGATTGGACGCGGCCGGACGGCAGGACCGGAACAAGCATGGTTGCCTTCCGACGTGTTTGAGTGATGACGCCTAGAATCTAGGCAGCAAGTGATTGGTCACACTCAAAACGCAGGCAATTTGTTGGAAATGGGCGCTCCGTGCAGGATTTCGACTTTGACGAACGGGACCTCAGGCTTTTACATGCCCTGCAAATCCGACCTCGGGCACCGTGGACGGCTTTGGCGCCTGTAGTCGGGGCCGACGCAGTCACGTTGGCTCGCCGCTGGAATTTCCTGTCCGCGGAAGGCCTGGCATGGGTAGCGACCCACCATGGCAGTGGTTCCAAAGTAGCGTTTGCCATTGTGGAAGTTGACTGCTCGCCTGCCAGCCTGGCAGCAGTGACCGACGAACTAGCGGCCGATCCGGATGTCCTCTCAGTGGACCACACCGCGGGTGGACGGGACATGGTCCTCTCTGTTATTTGCCGCGACGAGGCGACCCTTGGCCGGTTCATTTTGGACCGTCTGGGCGCCATCAAGGGAATCCGCAGTACAAGAACCCATGTGGGAATCAATCTGGTAGCAGACGCCCGAAGTTGGCGGTTGCGCTCATTGCAGGATCACGAGGTAAAGCTCATAGAGCGGGAAGCACCTCAACCTAGTCCCGCCACCAGGGCCGCATCGACAGATGTGGAGGGCCACCTGTTCCGGATCCTTCGCTCTGATGGTCGAGCCTCGATAACTGAAATATCCCACCAGCTCGGAATCAGCCCCTCGCGCGCGAAAAGCGCCCTAAACGCTGCCTTGGCGCAAGATCGAATCGTAGTCCGGCTGGAAATCGCCCGCAAACTATCACCATGGCCCGTAAGCGTTTGGTATTTTCTTCGCGTCCCAGCCACCCAAGTGGAGGCAGTTGCGGGCAAGTTGGTCGGTCTCGGAGAAGTGCGTCTCGTCGCAATGACGGGAGGGCCATACTCGCTCGTGATGTGTGTTTGGCTTCGCCGACTCGAAGACATGACCGTTCTCGAGCGGCAGCTGGGCGAAAGGTTGCCGACGGTGGAGATCATGGATCGCTCCATCGCGTTGCGTACGCCTAAGCATGTTGGTGTCAGACTGGACCCTTCCGGTCGGCGGATCATGTAGGTACCGGACATACGAATGCCCCGTCCAGCGCGAGCCGGACGAGGCGTTCGAGGCCATATTGCCCTGCGCGGCCGCTATTGCTCCTGTTGCGCTCCTGCAATATTGACCAACCAGGCAATGCCGAACTTGTCCACACACATCCCGAAGGTGTCACCCCACGGTGCGCTTTCAAGTGGCATGGTGACGGTACCGCCGTCGGCCAGCTTGTCCCAGTAACCACGGAGCTCGCCTTCGTCCTCGGACTGGCCGCTGAGTGACACCGAGATGTTATTGCCAGGGTTGTAGTCCATACCGTTGGGTGTGTCGGCGGCCATTAGTGTTAGTCCGTTGGGAGTCACCAGCATGGCGTGCATGACCTTCTCCGCTTCGGCTGGGTCCTGACTCGCCTGGAATTCGCCAAAAGTGCTGAGTGTTAGTTCGCCACCGAAGACGGACTCGTAGAAGTTGATTGCGTCCCGGGCATTATCGCGGAACGAGATATATGGGTTGAGGCGGGTTGTCATTAGTCAGTTCTCCTCATGGTTGTAATAGGTGCGCACGTCACCGTGCGGTAATGCTAGCAGCGCCCAAGGCGCCTGTCCCCCAAACTTTCAGTCGCCGTCGTACGCCTTTTGCAGAACATTGATATCCAGCTTCCGCATCTTCAACACGGCTTCCATTGCCCGCTGGGAACCTGCTGGATCCGGACCATTCAACAGGCTCGGCATCCCGGCCGGGACGATCTGCCATGACAAGCCAAATTTGTCCTTCAGCCATCCGCACTGGCTTTCTTCTCCCCCTCCTTCCAAGAGCGCATCCCAGTAACGGTCAACCTCGTCCTGCGAGTCGCAGTTGACCACCAGGGACACTGCTTCGTTGAAGGTAAAGGCCGGTCCCCCGTTCAAGGCCATGAACTGCCGTCCTTCAATTTCAAAGTCCACGGTAAGAACCTGTCCGTCTGGACCCGGCATCGATGTCAGGATGGACGAATCATCAAATGTCGACGTGTAGAACTCCGCCGCCTCCGCGGCCAGGCCGTCGAACCACAAACAGGTGGATATCTTCTGCATTCTGCAAGTCCTCCAGGATCGCGAGGAACCACTTGTCCCCCGACTGAGGCTAGTCGTGTGGGTTCCACCACACAATGCCCGACGGCGGCCGGCATCCTGACTACTCTTCTCCGATATCGATGCCCGTAACCGGCACACCCGCGCGCTCGTAGGCAAGGGCCACCGCGCCCGTTGGGAACCCCTGCGGTGGCTGCGCGAACCGGAACGCTGCCGGCACGCCGGCACCGTCGGGAAACAACTTCTTTCCGGCTCCAAGCGTGATGGGGTAGAGAAAAAGGTTCAGTCGATCAACGACGTCGGCCTTCAGCAAGGACCGCACGAGCTCGCCGCTGCCTATGACATGGATGTCCTCGAACCGATCCTTCAGGGCAGCCACTTCCGCCACGTCGGACAACGCCGTGGTGCCCGCCCAGCCAGGATCCGTCAGCGAGCGGGAGACGACGAACTTCGGCAGGGCGTTGAAGGTGTCGGCGATCGGGTCATCGGC
This sequence comes from Paenarthrobacter sp. YIM B13468, assembly GCF_042788025.1. NCBI lineage: Bacteria > Bacillati > Actinomycetota > Actinomycetes > Micrococcales > Micrococcaceae > Paenarthrobacter > Paenarthrobacter sp. YIM B13468. The sequence goes on from NZ_JBHZPI010000017.1 coordinate 122,443, forward strand.
GCGGTAGGGCCAGTATCCCGCGAAGATGTCGTAGGTTTTGCGTCCCAAGAGCAGCGCATCCATGCGGTTGATTCCCGCGACGATCGCTTGGCCGGTTTCCTCATCGGAATATGCCGCCTGCCAGCCGCCGAATTCGAAGCCGCCATCACGGTCCTCATCAGGTCCGCCCGGGCCTTGGTATACGCCATCAAGGGTGATGAACAGGTCGACGGAGAGGATTCCCATAATGTACTCCTTCGCATGGGAGGCGACCCGGATGCCGCCTCCAACCGTACGCCGATCGGGAGACCCGGGATCGACATCACTGCGAGCCAGACTAGCGACGCGTGCACACGATGGGTAGGGGTTTTCTGTCGACGCTCCACCGTCGGATGCGATCCGGGCGTGAATGACCGGAGGCAGGGCAAACGCTTGTCTATCGTCAACAATTGACGATATTGTGGATGCGTCCGTCTGCGAAAGGCAGCCCCCATGCGACAAGGTCGTCGTGTATTGCCCTGGAAGTTAGCCAAACCTGGGAAGGTTATGACGCCATGCTGAGCTTGAGCGTCATCGTCGTCGCTGCACTGGTGACAAGCTTCAGTGCAGTCTCCCTGGTGCCACGGTACGCGCCAGGAGGACTGCGGCGTTCCAAGGACGGCTTCCTCTTGCAGCTAGGCGCGGGAATCCTTGCGCTGGCCTCCGTGGTGCTTGCCGTCAACATCCAGCTCGGCGTGTTCCGGTGACAGAAGCGCCGTCGCGTACTTTCCCGGATGGATTGGGGATTGGGACGCGGTGGTATTTGGCGCAAAACGGCAGAGGCTACCGGCGAAGGCTCTCCGACGGCAGCTCGCCGAACGTGTCAAGGTAGAGCGCCGAGAAGCGCCCTTGATGGGAGAAACCGCAGCGCTCTGCGATCGAAACAATGGTCTCCTGTCCGGGGGCAGCAGCAAGAAGCAGTTCCCGGGCCCGGTCCAGGCGCACCCTCCTCAACAACTCCGACGGCGTTGCCCCCACCTCGGAGCGTAGGGCCAGTTGCAGGGTACGCACCGACACTCCCAGATTCTCTGCGATATCCGGAACCCCCAGCTCCTCAGAGGCGTGCCGTTCCAGCAGTTCCCGGAATTGTCGTATCAGGCGGCTTTCGGAAGCTGGACTGGAGTGGTCAGCCTCCGTCACGGGATTCATTGCCAAGAGCAGCCGGGAAACCATCGTGTCCGCCAGAAGCTTCTGGACGAAAGTTGGAGCCGTTCTTTCCTGCTGGCTGATCATGTCGTCGTGGAGTTCGACGACCGACCTCAGGAACGCCCGGCCGGCAGAGCCAGTAAGGTCCATCGCATAGCCGAGCTTCACGCTCGTCTCCGGATCGCCGCCGGTATCCTTGGTCCGCAAACCATTTCCCTGCGGATCCTCTCCATAGAGTTGCGCTGCTACAGAAGCAAGAGCGAGGCGGCTCACGTAGACAATCAAATGCGGGGTTCCGCGATCCCACGTCATGGTGAACGGACGGTCGATCGGAGGAACTGTCGCGGTCTTGGGGCTCGAATCCACCGAGGATGAGCCCACCTCCATGTGTGCGTGGCCCGCAAGGGGAATCTGGATCAGATGGAAGTTCTCCAGTCCTTCCGGACTGATCCGGACGTCCGCACCATAGTCCAGGAATTCGATGCCAACATCACCGCGGTGCAACGAGCGCAGCTTCATGTCCACGGACGTCCCCCGGGTCTGCGGAACGAGGTCGTGACCGCAGAACAAATCAGCGATTTTCTGGTGCGCGTCATCGACATCCGTCGTGCTCACTGTCGGCAGGCCCCTGAGGACGTCACGTGGAAGGATCCTCACCATTGCGCGTTCCTTCCCCGGTTTTCGTTTTTTGGATGAGCCCTGCGCCAAGCGGATAGACCCGTTTTTTGCCTGTGAATAGAGTCACTCTTAGAACAAGTATGACGCACGTCATAGAAACGCAGCAAAGAAACCGATGGAAGGGGTGAGCAGAGATGAAGAACGTGAAGCTGGTGCATGACCGCCGAATCGAGTGGGAACGGACTCATCCGAAGCCCGCGCCGAGGCCCACTGTCAAATAGGCAGTGAAATAGGCCGTCCGTCGGCAGCGACGAGCGTCAATGCGTACATAAGACACTTTCCACCTCACCGATTCACTACGAAAGGTTTCGCCATGTCAGCACTCTCGGGCAGGACCGCAGTCATCACCGGCGGCGCCACCAAGATCGGCCAAGGCGTCGCCGTAGCGTTGCGCGATGCCGGTGCCACCGTTGTGGTCGCCGACATAGACGCCGACGGCGGCGCGCAGCTCCACAAGTTGGGAAGCGACATCAGCTTTTCGCTCACTGACATCACAGATGATGCAGCAGTAGCCCGGCTCATGAACGACACGGCAGCCTCGCATGGAGGTATCGACATCCTCGTCAATCTGGCCTGCACCTACAAAGATGAAGGTGCGGCTTCGGACAGGAACGATTGGCTGCAGGCACTGAACATCAACGTGGTGAGCGCCGTCATGGCAAGCAACGCGGCACGCCCTTACCTCAAGGCATCCCAGCGCGGGGCCATCATCAACTTCACCTCGATTTCGAGTTCCGTTGCCCAGACAGGCCGCTGGCTCTACCCTGCGGGCAAGGCCGCCTTGGTCCAGCTGACCCGGAGCATGGCCGTAGATCTTGCCGACGATGGCATTCGCGTCAATTCGGTCAGCCCTGGGTGGGTGTGGAGCAACATCATGGACACCCTGTCCGGCGGCGACATTGACAAGACAGACTCCGTAGCAGCCCCGTTCCATGCCCTGAAGCGGGTGGGACGGCCAGAGGAGATCGGAGCCGTGGTCGCTTTCCTCGCCAGCGACGCCGCAAGCTTCGTGACAGGAGCTGATTGGGCAGTCGACGGCGGCTACTCCGCTTTGGGGCCCGAGCGCGCCGAAGAAGCCATCCCATTACTCGCCGCTGAAAAGAGGTGACGACACATGAATGACATCAAGCTCGTGCACATCGGCCTTCCCGGCTGGGAACAAACCCATCCCGAACGAACGCCGAGGCCCGGCCAAATATCTTCCCCCATCATTTACGGATGCAGAGACAGCAGAAAGACAAGGTCAACACTATGACACAGCGCCACATCACCATCGTCGGAGCAGGGCAATCGGGCCTGCAACTTGGCATCGGCTTGCTCAAAGCAGGATTTGCGGTCACCACCATCTCCAACCGCACCGCCGAAGAAATCCACGAGGGAAAGGTCTCCTCCAGCCAATGCATCTTCCACGATGCCCTTGAGCACGAGAGGGCGCTCGGGTTGGACTTCTGGCCTGAAGCTCCCACCGTGGACGGAATATCGTTTACGATCCCCCATCCGGAAGTTCTTGGTGAGAAGGCCATCAGCTGGGCATCGCGCCTGGATAACCCGGCCAAGTCCATCGATCAGCGGGTCAAGTTCCCGAGGTTCATGGAAGAGTTCGTGGCGCAGGGAGGCGAGCTGGTGTTTGAGGACGCCGGTGTGGAGGAACTGGAACGCTACTCCCTTAACTCCGATCTGGTGATTGTGGCGGCAGGCAAGGGCGAAATTGCGCAGCTCTTCACCCGCGATGCCCAGCGCAGCACCTATGACGCACCCCAACGAGCCTTGGCGTTGACGTACGTCACTGGAATGGAACCCAGGGCAGAACACTCGGCAGTTTCCTTCAACTTGATTCCAGGGGTGGGCGAGTACTTTGCCTTCCCGGCCCTCACCACCACAGGTCCGTGCGAAATCATGGTCTTTGAGGGCATTCCGGGCGGCCCGATGGATTGCTGGAAGGGCCTGACTCCCGGGGAACACTTGGAAGCGTCCAAGAACATCCTGAAGCAGTACTTGCCGTGGGAAGCCAGCCGGGCGGCCGACGTCGAGCTGACCGATCCCAACGGCTTCCTGCAAGGCCGGTTCGCACCCACGGTCCGCCATCCCATCGCGACGCTTCCGAGCGGCAAGAAGGTCCTCGGACTCGCGGACGTCGTAGTCCTCAACGACCCCATCACCGGCCAGGGCTCCAACAACGCCAGCAAATGTGCGGCGTCCTACTTGCAGAGCATTGCGGGACACGGCGAAGGTGCCTTCGATGCAGCGTTCATGCAGGCCACTTTCGAAACGTACTGGAACTATGCCCAGCACGTAGCACAGTGGACGAACGCACTGTTGGCTCCTCCTCCCCCGCATGTCCTTTCGCTCCTGGGAGCGGCCGGCCAGTCGGCCGAAATCGCGCACCGCTTCGCCAACGGCTTCAACAACCCGCCGGACTTCCAGGAATGGTTCATGGACCCGGACAAGGCGGCCGCATACCTTGCAAGCGTGGGCTCAGCCGTACCCGCGACCTGATAGTCGCTCCACTTCCCCCTGGCAACAACGTTCCTCGAAGGAAAACCAGACATGCGAAAGATCGCAATTATCGGAGCCGGCGAATCCGGCGCTCAACTGGCCTTGGGCCTGCAACGGGAGGGGTATGAAGTCACCCTGTTCTCGGACCGTTCGGCCGCTCAGATCCGCACCGGCAAGGTGATGTCCAGCCAATGCATGTTCCCCACAGCCCTCGCCGCCGAAGCGCAGCTGAGCTCCGCCCTGACCAAGCTTTATGACGACGAAGCCGTGCCCGGGATCGGCGCCATCCGATTGCGTGTGGAAGGCGAACCCGGCTCAGACGCCATCGAGTGGGAGGCACCCCTTGAGGGAACCGCCCACTCGGTGGATCAGCGGATCAAGAGTGCGGCCTGGATCGAGGCCTTTGTGGCTGGTGGCGGTGATTTCCGTATAGAGAAAGTCACGCAGCGCATGCTGGAGGAACTCGCACGCGACTATGAGCTGGTTATCGTCAGCACCGGAAAGGGAGAGATCGCCCAGATCTTCCCCAAGGACAGGGCCAAGTCCCCGTTCGACCGTCCGCAAAGAGTCCTGGCCCTGAACTATGTTTCACTCGATTCGGACTCACTGGATACGGTCTCAATGGACAAATCCAATACAAATGACAGCATTCGCATGTCCGTAGTCCCCGGCGTCGGGGAATTTTTTACCTTTCCCGGACTCACAGTGTCCGGGCCTTGCCAGATGATGGTCTTTGAAGGCATAGTCGGCGGCCCAATGGATAAGTGGACCGATGTTACAAGTCCGGAGGAACAGCTGAGCCGATCCCTGGAAATCCTGGAAGAACATTTTCCCCACGAGGCGAAGAACTTCGCCAACGCGACACTCACCGATGAGGGTGCAACACTCCTGGGCCGGATCACGCCGACCGTTCGTTCAGCAGTGGGCGAACTGGGTAACGGCAACCTTGTCTTCGGCCTGGGCGACGCCGTCCTGCTCAACGATCCCCTCACCGGTCAAGGGTCCAACAACGCGACGCTGGCCGCCAAGTACTACCTGGATTCCATCATCCGGCGGGGGCAGCAGCCTTTCGACAAGCAGTGGATGGAACGCACCTTTGACGAGTTCTGGCGGGGCTGGGGCCAGTGGGGGGTGGCATGGACAAATGACATGCTCAAACCCCGGCGGGAACACCAACAGGCTGTGCTGGCCGAAGCCGCAGACCACCCTGCACTGGCCGCAAGCATCGCCGGAGGATTCGATGATCCACGCACGTTCTACCCATGGTGGTTCGATCCCGCAGCTGCCGCCGAGTTTGTGCAGGCACGCAAGGACGAAGATTCGTCAGCTTTTGACCTGAGGGACTTCCGGGGCGCACTCGGACAATTCGCCACGGGCGTCACCGTAGTCACCACCCTTGGAGTCGACGGACGGAAAGTGGGCATGACCGCCAACTCCTTCACGTCCGTTTCCATGGAACCTCCGCTGGTGTTGTGGTGCCCCAGCAAGCGTGCTCCCAGCCTGGCGGACTTCGAGGACGCCACGCACTTTGCCATCAACATCCTTGCCAGTGACCAGCACGTCCTTTCCCGCCAGTTCGCAACGCCAGCCACAGACAAATTCGCCGGCGCGGAAACCACCGAGGGAATCGCCGGAATCCCGTTGCTGGACGGCGCCGTCGCCACGTTCCAGTGCCGCACCGTCTCACGACACGATGCCGGCGACCATGTCATCTACGTAGGCGAGGTGGAGAAGTACGAGAATGCTGGAGGGGAACCACTCCTGTTCCACAGCGGCCAATACCACGCCGCGACCAACCACCCGGACTTCTGAGATGACGGTGCCCTCCATGACGGACTCGACCGATATTGCCATCATTGGTTCGGGGATCAACTCCCTGGTAGCCGCCGCGGAGCTTGCCATGGCCGGGAAGCGCGTCTGCCTCATTGAACGGGGTGGCAGGCTGGGCGGCTTCATCCATTCAGCGGAACGCACGCTGCCCGGGTTCATCCACGATTCCTTCTCCTCCTGGCACCCCCTGTTCGTTTCCGGAGGGGCTTACCAGGCTTTGGGAAGCGAGCTGCATGCGAGGGGATTGGAATACTGCAATTCCGACGGCGCGGTGACGGCCAGCGTGGCAGCCGATCCAAAGACGGGGCAACACAGGGTGGTCATGGCCCATCGCGACTCGGCACTCACTGCAGCTGCGTTGCAGGAGAACGGAGACGAAGGCGCCTACCTGGCGATGTTGGAGGACCTCGGCCGCAATGCAGGGACCATTTTCGGTGCGTTCGGTGCTGAACTCCGCTCGTTCAAAGACGTGCTGAGGATCGCCGCCGGCGCTTTGAAGCGAGGAAAAGTCAAGGGTACGGAGGCCTTCGTCCGGGATTCCGTCATGAGCGGCCGCAACTATCTCCGCAGCCGCTTCAACGGATGGCAAACCGACCAGCTCTGGTCCCCTTGGCTCCTTCACGCAGGCCTCGGCCCCGACCAAGCGACCGGCGGCGTCATGCTTCCGGTCATGGCCTTGAGCATGCACAGCTTTGGCCTGCCTGTCGTCAAAGGAGGGGCCTCGAATTTCATCGCTGCTTTTGAGGCCCTTCTGAGGGATAAAGGCGTCCGGATCATGCTGGACACAGAAGCCGAGGAAATCCTGGTCGGCTCTAAAGGTGCAACAGGCGTGAAAACCTCCAAGGGCCTGGTCAGCGCACAGACCGTGCTCGCAAATGTGTCGCCCCAGGCGCTGTATTCCAAGCTGTTGCGCCAGCCACCAGCCGGGTTGGCCGAAGCAGCCGCACGCTACCAGAATGGCCGCGGGGCCATGCAGATCCACCTGGCCTTGGATAAACCGGTCCAATGGACCGATCCGCGTTTGGATTCCGTGCCCCTGGTTCACCTGAGCAACGGTTCGGACAGTACTGCAATTGCTTGCGCCCAAGCCGAGGCGGGGCTGTTGCCTACGGAACCTACCGTCGTCGTAGGTCAGCAGTGCGTCCTGGATCCTTCCCGGGCCCCCGCAGGCAAAGCGACACTATGGCTGCAGTTACAGGAAGTGCCGTTCTCGCCGGTAGCGGATGCGGCAGGGTCGCTCGCCGTGGACGGCGGCTGGACACAGGAACTTAAGGAACAGTACATGGAACGCGTCCTGACCAGGCTCGAACAATTCGCGCCAGGCACCAGGGCCTCCGTCCTGGCCTGGGACATCCTGGCACCGACCGATCTGGCTGCGGAAAACCCCAATGCCGTCAACGGCGATCCGTACGGCGGATCCGCGGAACTCTTCCAAAACCTCCTCTGGCGGCCCTTCCCCCAGGCCGCAAACCACAAAACCCCCGTCAAGGGCTTGTGGCACATTGGCGCTTCCACCCACCCCGGTCCCGGGCTGTCCGGCGGATCGGGGCATTTAGTTGCCCAGAAACTGAAATGAACCCACACATCAACCCGACAGGAGAACAATGTCTGTTCTAAATGAGCTCACCGCAGCCTTGTCATCCGGCGCCATCGACGTCGTCGACCTCACCACGCCACTCAGCGGTGACACCCCGATTCTGAATCTTCCCCAACCCTTGGCCAACACGGTTGGACTCTCGCTCACTCCCGTCAGCAATTTCGACGACGCCGGACCGGCCTGGGCGTGGAACGACGTCACGGTGGGCGAACACGCCGGTACACATCTGGACGCTCCCGTCCACTGGATCACGGGCAAGGACGGGAAATCCGTTGACCAGATCGAGCCCTACCGCCTGGTGGGGCCGGCTGTGGTGATTGACAAGACCGCCGAAGCTGCACAGGACGCCGACTTCCTGCTGGAACCCGAACACTTCGAGCAGTGGCAGCAGGACCATGGCCCTTTCCCGGAAAACTGCTGGGTCATCTTCCGCACCGGCTGGTCCGCCCGCGGCGGTAACGCATCGGATTTCATGAACGCTGACGACGCCGGCCCCCACACACCCGGGGTCTCCGCGGCGGGTGCCAAATGGCTCGCCGGAAACGCCTCCATCAGCGGCTTCGGCGTGGAAACGGTCGGCATTGATGCTGGCCAGGCCGCAACACTGGATCCGATGTTCCCGGTCCATTCGTTCCTGCTCGGCGCTGACAAATATGGTGTGACGTCGCTGCGGAACGTTGATCGCCTCCCTGTCACCGGCGCGACACTGGTGGTTGCACCCCTGCCCATCGTCGGCGGGACGGGGAGCCCCAGCCGCGTTTATGCACTGGTTGACAACTCAGCAAAGACGGAAAGCACCGCATCGGAGCCCGGCGCATGAGCGAGCAGGTAAGGGTCTCCACGCTGGTGGGCCAGACACTGGCAAAGCTGGGAGTCGGCCACGTCTTCGGGGTGGTGGGAAGCGGCAACTTCGACGTCACCAGCACCTTGATGAACGCCGGAATTCCCTACACCGCGGCCCGCCATGAGGGCGGCGCTGCCACCATGGCCGATGCTTACTCCAGGATGTCGGGCAAGGTGGGCGTGGTGACCACACACCAAGGATGTGGCCTGACCAACGCGATCACCGGCGTCGGGGAAGCTGCCAAGAGCCGAACACCCATGATCGTGCTGACGGCCGATACGCAGGCGGCAGCTATCCGGTCCAACTTCAAGATCGACCAAGATGCACTGGCACGCAGCGTAGGGGCCGCGGCGGAACGGATCCACTCCCCCGAAACGGCTGTAGCGGACACCGTGCGGGCATTTCGAACAGCGGTGAATGAGCGCAGGACCGTGGTCCTCAGCTTGCCTTTGGATGTCCAAAGCGGAACGGCCGCAGACACGGTGAGTACCGTCGTCGTGCCTGTGCCGGTGCGGCTTCGTCCGGATACCCGTGCAGTGAACCAGCTGGTAGAGCTGATTTCCAATGCGAAACGGCCCGTGTTTGTAGCGGGCCGCGGCGGCAGGGGCGCCCGGGATTCCATCCTGGCCCTTGCCCGGCATGCGGGGGCACTCGTGGCGACCTCGGCCGTGGCCAATGGGCTGTTCAACGGCGATTCGCACAATTTGGGCATCTCCGGCGGGTTCTCCTCCCCTTTAACCGCGGAGCTCATTACCTCAGCGGACCTGATTGTCGGGTGGGGTTGCACCCTGAATATGTGGACTATGCGTCACGGCAGGCTGATCTCTACCGGGACAAAAGTAGTCCAGATCGACGTCGAAGATTCCTCGTTGGGCGCCAACAGGCAGATCACACTTGGCGTGCTGGGTGATTCCGCCCTCACGGCCGACGACGCCCTGGAAGTGCTCAGGACGACCCAGCCTGCAGCGGCGGAAAAGTACCGCACTGAGCAGAACGCCCTCGCCATCAAACAGAGTTCGCGGTGGCGGGACGTGGAGACTCCGGACCTTGGCACTGCGACGTCGATCGATCCACGGGTGATCAGTCGGGAACTGGATACAATCCTTCCCGCAGACAGGATCCTCGCAGTGGATTCGGGCAACTTCATGGGCTACCCCAGCCAGTACCTGGCGGTTCCGGACGAATTCGGATTCTGTTTTACCCAAGCGTTCCAGGCGATTGGCATTGGCCTCTACACGGCAATTGGCGCTGCAATAGCGCAACCACATCGATTGCCCGTCCTGGGTGCCGGAGACGGTGGGTTCCTGATGGGCATCAGCGAGCTGGAGACCGCCGTACGGCTGAAGCTGCCGCTGGTCTGCATCGTCTACAACGATGCCGCGTACGGCGCTGAGGTCCACCACTTCGCCGAACACCACCCGCAAGAGGAACTGGGGAGCGTGTCCTTCCCCGAGACGGATATTGCCGCAATCGCCCGGGGACACGGAGCCGACGGCGTGACAGTCAGGACTCTTGAGGACCTTCAGCCAGTACGGGAATGGGTTGCAGCCTTCAGGGACGGCGGACGGGACCGGCCCCTGGTGATCGATGCCAAGATCGCCTCGGACGGTGGCTCCTGGTGGCTGGCGGAGGCCTTCCAAGGACACTGATCCCGGGACGGCTCCTTGTAAAAGGGTTGGGGCGCAATGCTGCCCCAACCCTTTTCTCGGTTGCGTACTTCACACAGTTGTTACTGCTGGCACATCTGATTTCGCAGGTGACCCAACGATGGACAGCGCATATTCATGGGCCTTCGGACCTAGCAGTTGGTGCAGCTTCGTGAAGAGCTCCTGTGCGGCCAGCCCATGCCAATTTTCCGGCAGGTATTCTTCGGGGAGCCCGGGGTCCATATACGGAAGCCTCCGCCACTGCGTGACCATGGGAACGTAATCCACGAAGGCCTGCTTCAGCAGTTCGGCCTGCCCGGCCTCCTCATCGTGGTCCTCCCAGCGACGGAGTACGGGCTGATGCCGTGCAATGAAGTCCGAATAAAGGGCCTCCAACGATGGCAGATCCCACCATTGGCCCACTTTCTCCTCCAGGTGGCCGCCGGTCAGGTGGGTTGCCCTGAAGAGTTCCACATAGTCCATGAGCCCGGCCCGCCGCAGCTGGTGTTCGACGTCGGGCGCAAGATTTCCGGGTGCGATCCACAACCCAGGAGACACCTGGCCGCAGCCGATGCGGGTCAATATGCTCCGGAGCTTATGCCGCAGGTGTCGCTGTGTCTCGGGAACTGAGAAGGAGGCAAGGAGCCAGGCGTCGTCTTTGTCTGCACGGCGGGGAGTGAAAATCCGTTCGTCGCCGGCGCTGAACACATCCTCGAGTTCCGGCGAAAGTTTGTAAGCCGCGGAACTTCCCCGTTTCACGCTGACCAGGACTCCGCGTTTCTTCAACCGCGACACGGACGAACGCACGCCCGCTGATTCGACTCCCAGGTCCCCGAGGAGCTGCACGAGGTCCGCGATCGCGAACGTGCCGTCCTGATGGCGGGCATACAAGCCATACACAGTGACGATCAGGTGTTGATGGCGCGGCGTCGGGGCAACGTCGGGCGCGGCGGCCTTGGCCATTCAGCGCTACCTCAATTGGTTAGGGATGGACTTAGAGTCTTAGGCTACATCCCCGATTGGACGCGCTTTTCACGGCCCTAGCTGATGTACATGCAGGGTTTAGTTCAAACGGTGTCTAAATGAAGATAAGGCCAGCCCACGGTGTGGCAACCGGCGTCGTCCCGTTGAATACGGAGCGGAACTCTTCATCGAGCAGAGCGCCCATGGTCAGTTCGGGTGAATTTTCCTTGATCTCATCAGAGCGTGAACCAGACATCTTTGTCTCCTTAGTACGGGGATGCGGAGCGGATCACCACTTGCGGCGCCCTCATGCTTCCAAACACCACTTTATATCGCGTCAGTGACGCTCGTAAATAGATCGACATATCCTCACAATCGTCAGATGGACCCTGGCCCACGCGGCCGCGCAGCCCAGGCTTGAGAAGGAGCATGAGCATGAAGATCGCTATTGTTGGAGGCGGCCCGGGCGGGTTGTATTTCGCGGCTTTGATGAAGCAGTTGGATCCGTCGCACGAGATCACGTTGTGGGAGCGCAATGCTGCCAGTGACACGTTTGGGTTTGGTGTGGTGTTTTCCGATGAGACCCTGGGCGGGATCGGGAACGCTGATCCGGTGGTCGCGGAGTACATGAGCCGCCGGTTCGCCCGGTGGTCCGATATTGATATCCATTTCCGTGGCGAAATGATGACGGTGGGCGGGCAGGGGTTCGCGGCGATGAGCCGGAAGGAGTTGCTGGAGTTGCTGCAGCGCCGTTGCCTGGAGTTGGGCGTGGATGTCCGGTTCTCCACCGTGGCCCCGGCCATCGAGGATCTCGAAGCCGACTATGATCTGGTGCTCGCCGCGGACGGGGTGAATTCGCAGATCCGCGCCAAGTACGCGGACGCGTTCGGCCCGGACCTGGATCCGCGGTCCAACAAGTTCATGTGGCTGGGCACGGACCAGGTGTTCGAGGCTTTCAAGTTCTTCGTCAAGGACACCGAGTTCGGTGTGAT
>NZ_JBHZPI010000018.1:0-132601 GCF_042788025.1 Paenarthrobacter sp. YIM B13468
GGATCACGATCAGGCAGCTGGGCAGTCAACCCGCTGAGGATGTGTGAGGTCTCTTCTCCTGCAGCCACGTCCAACCTCTCTTCATTGAATGTCTGGGCGCTTGCTCTGTGGGGGCGCTCAAGGAATTTCGTATTGTGAGAATAAAATTCTGCAATTCGAGATTACGTCTGCCGATGGGCAGCGTCAACACGGATTACGTAACCGCAACAGTCAACTGGGAAAGGCGGGCCCAATCAACCGAATGTGACCCTCCATACACTTGTGACGCCTTGACGTGACGTGACCTGAGTCATAGAGTACTTTCACTATTCAATAACTTGTTTCCGCTTTGTGGAAACAGTAAGAAGTGGAGATCCACGATGCAGACGACTTCATCAGTCGGCGTCACTGAGACTCCGGGAGACACAACAGCAGGTGGGCCCAACCACCCGGCCGTGGGCAACACGGACCTTTGCGCTATTGCTTCCGAAGCCGCAGGCCGTACCATCAGCCCGAGTCTTTACAACGTTGACCTCGCACCCACCAAGGCCGCAGGCCGCAAGTGGACGAGCTACAGCATCTTTACCCTCTGGGCCAATGACGTCCACAGCCTGGGTAACTATGCCTTCGCCATTGGTTTGTTCTCGCTCGGTCTAGGTGGCTGGCAGATCCTGGTGGCACTGGGAATTGGGGCTACCCTGCTTTTCGCCCTCTTGAACTTCTCCGGATTCATGGGCCAGAAGACCGGCGTTCCGTTCCCCGTCATGAGCCGCATCAGCTTCGGCATCCGCGGTGCGCAGATCGCCAGCCTCGTCCGTGGCGCCGTGGCTGTCGCTTGGTTCGGGATCCAGACATACCTGGCATCAGTGGTGCTTCGCGTCATGCTCGTCGCCATGGCCCCGGGCCTGAAAGATCTGGACAGCAACTCGATCCTGGGCCTTTCAGCGCTGGGCTGGCTCTCCTTCGTGGCTCTCTGGATAATTCAGCTGGTCATCGTCAGCTTCGGCATGGAGATGATCCGTAAATATGAGGCCTTCGCAGGTCCCATCATCCTGCTCACCATGGCTGCGATTGCAGTGTGGGTCTTCATCGAGGCCGGCGGAGCCATCCAGTGGAGCGGCATCAAGGGACTCGAAGGTGCCGACATGTGGCTCACCATCTTTGCCGGTGGGGCGTTGTGGGTTTCCATCTACGGAACGTTTGTCCTGAATTTCTGCGATTTCACCAGGTCCTCTGTCTCCAGGAAGTCCATCGTCAAGGGCAACTTCTGGGGCATCCCCATCAATATGCTGGTATTCGGTGCAATCGTGGTGGTCATGGCCGGTGGACAGTACAAGATCAATGGCACAGTCATCGAGAGCCCGTCGGACATCGTCCAGAGCATCCCCAATACTCTGTTGCTCGTCCTGGCTTGCCTTGCCTTGCTGATCCTGACCATCGCCGTGAACCTGATGGCCAACTTCGTAGCACCCGTTTATGCACTGACCAACCTCTTCCCGCGCCACCTGAACTTCCGTAAGGCGGCTTGGGTCAGCGGCACGATTGGCCTCATAATCCTGCCGTGGAACCTCTACAACAACCCGATCGTCATCGTGTACTTCCTTGGTGGCCTGGGCGCCCTGCTCGGCCCGCTGTTCGGAGTGGTCATGGCCGACTACTGGCTGGTCCGTCGGGGCAAGGTCAACGTTCCCGAGCTCTATACCGATGATCCCAAGGGCGCATACTTCTACAAGCGGGGCGTGAACCCCAAGGCCATCATTGCCATGCTCCCCGCAGCTGCCTTGGCCATCGCCATCGCCTTCATTCCAGGATTAGCTCCCGCGGCGCCGTTCGCGTGGTTCATCGGAGCCGGCGTCGCTGCGCTCACGTACTTCACTGTCGCTGACAAGAAGCAGGCCCACGAAGACGTCTCCGGCGAACCAATCGCTGTCGCCAGCACGCACTGATACAGAGGAAACCATGCGCATCCTTGTTGCAAACGTGAACACCACACAGTCCATGACCGATTCGATCGCCGCTCAGGCCCGGGCTGCTGCCGCCCCCGGCACTGAGATCGTTGGCATCACTCCACGCTTTGGTGCCGACTCCTGCGAGGGCAACTTCGAGAGCTACCTTGCCGCGATCGCTGTCATGGATGCTGTGGTCAACTATCCCGAACCTTTCGACGCCGTCATCCAGGCAGGCTACGGCGAGCACGGCCGGGAGGGGTTGCAGGAGCTCCTGGATGTCCCGGTGGTCGATATCACCGAGGCTGCTGCCAGCACGGCGATGTTCCTCGGCCATAAGTACTCGGTCGTTACTACGTTGGACCGTGCCGTCCCCTTGATTGAGGACCGCCTCAAGCTTGGCGGGCTGGAGGCACGCTGTGCCTCGGTCCGCGCCAGCGGTATGGCTGTACTGGAACTCGAGGAGCACCCGGACCGAGCCGTCGAAGCGATCGTGGGCCAGGCCGAGCAAGCTGTCCTGCAGGACAAGGCCGAGGTGATTGTCCTTGGCTGCGGTGGCATGGCTGGCCTCGACGAGCAGATCCGGCAGCGCGCCGGCGTGCCCGTTGTTGATGGTGTGGCTGCGGCCGTCACCATCGCTGAATCCTTGGTCCGGCTCGGCCTCAGCACGTCCAAAGTCCGTACCTATGCAACGCCGCGTCCGAAGACTGTCATAGGCTGGCCGATAACAGCAGCCCAGCCCACTGCGGAGCAGCCCGCGGAGGCCGCTCGCTGACGCTGGTTACAGAAGCTCAAGGCGATTCCCCGAAAGGCCACCACATGACTGACCCACGCCCGCCCGCAGACCCGAGGGTCGCCGTCGTGACCGGTGCCGGTTCCGGCATTGGGCGGGCCGTAGCCCGCCTCATGCTCGCTGATGGTTACCGTGTGGCGTTGGCAGGGCGTCGCGAAGCGCAGTTGCTGGAGACTGCGAACAACCATCCGGATGCCCTGGTGGCGCCATGCGATGTGACAGAGCCCGACGACGTCGCGCGCCTTTTCGCGGAGGTGCGGCAACGCTGGGGCCGCGTTGATGTGCTATTCAACAACGCCGGCATCTTCGGACCAGCCGGCGATGTTGGCGAGATCGACGTCGATCAGTGGGAGGCTACGTTGCGCGTCAATGTCACGGGCTCCATGCTGTGCGCCGCTGAGGCCGTGAGGACCATGAAGGCCCAGGATCCCCAGGGTGGACGCATCATCAATAACGGCTCCATCTCGGCGCATTCCCCCAGGCCCAGATCTGTTGCGTACACGGTGACGAAGCACGCGATGAGCGGCCTGACCAAGAGCATCGAGCTGGATGGCCGCGACTTCGGCATCACCTGCGGACAGATAGACATCGGCAACACCCGCACCGAGATCATGGACACCATCGGCGTTGGTTCCGGTGCCCTCCAGGCCGATGGGTCACGGAAGGTGGAGCCGATGTTCCCCGTGGCGGACGCTGCCCGGGCCGTGCTGATGATGGCCAACATGCCGGCCTCGGCCAACGTTGGTTCCCTGGTGGTGACAGCCGCGGGCATGCCGTTCATAGGCCGCGGCTAGGTCACCTGGTCTTGAGTGTGTCGTCCTGACCCTCTTTGCTTTACTCTGCCCACGGCACGCCCATATTTTGGGCGTGTCGTGGGTTTTTCCTTGCCAAAAGGGGTCAGGAAGACACGGGAGTAGGGATTCCCATCCAAATGTGACTTTCCGCAATATGGAAATTCAATTTCCCCTTGCGGAATGATGTGAGCGGGCTTACATTTTTAAACAACCCCCAAATGTGGGGCTGTTCCCAACTGATTGGTTCAGATCAATGAAGATCCCAGACTCTGCGGCGCTGAAGGCGAGTTCGGCCCCGCTGAAAAAGAAGCCACTGTATAAGTCGCTCTTTTTTCAAATCCTGATCGCCGTCGTCGCAGGTGTGCTCATCGGTCATTTCTGGCCGAACCTCGGGTCCACCCTCCGGCCGCTGGGTGATGGATTCATTCAACTCATCAAGATGATCATCGCCCCGCTGATTTTCCTCGTGATCGTCACGGGCATCTCGGCAGTCGGCGACGTCAAGGCGGTCGGAAGGGTCGGAGTCAAAGCACTCCTGTACTTCACCTGCGCCACTCTCTTCGCCCTGGTCTTCGGACTCATCGTGGGCAACATCGTCCAGCCGGGTGCCGGCCTGAACATCGATCCCTCCACGCTTTCCCAGGAAGCCGTGGACGCAAAGACCGGCCACGCGGTTCCCAAGGATGCGGCGACCTTCCTGCTGGACGTCATCCCCACCAGCGTGATCGGCGCCTTCGCCAACAACAGCCTGCTCCAGGTGCTTTTCTTCTCCGTTTTCTTCGGTGCCGCGATCGTGGTCATCGGTCGCCAGCGCTGCCTGCCGGTGATCAGCCTCATGGAGACCGTTCTGGAGCTGATCTTCAAGATCATGTCCTGGATCATGAAGGTCGCTCCGATTGGTGCCTTCGGCGCCATGGCCTTCATCATTGGCCAGTACGGGCTTGGCACGCTGGGCACGTATGCGCTTCTGATCGCATCCTGCTACGGAGCGGCCGTCGTCTTCATAGGCCTGCTGTTCCTTGTGGCCTGGGGCTTCGCCCGTGTTCCGCTGTGGCAGTTCCTGAAATACACCCGCGAGGAATTCCTGCTCGCACTCGGCACGGCGTCCACTGAAGCGGTCATGCCGCGCATCATGACCAAGCTGACCAACGCTGGCTGTTCCCGGGCAACCACCGGTCTGGTGGTTCCCACCGGCTACTCCTTCAACCTTGACGGCGCAGCGATCTACCTTTCCATCTCCCTGCTCTTCCTTGCCCAGGCGTTCGGCCACCACCTGGACCTCGGTCAGCAGTTGGCCGCACTGGGTGTGCTGCTCCTGACGTCCAAAGGCATGGCGGGTGTCCCGGGCTCATCGTTCCTGGCCCTCTCGGCCACGGCTGCCGCCCTTGGCATCTTCCCGGTTGCAGGCGTAGCACTCCTCCTCGGAGCCGACCGCCTCATGGACTCCATGCGCGTCGTCGTCAACCTGCTTGGCAACTGCGTAGCCACGTTCGTTGTAGCCAAGTGGGAAGGCCAGTTCGACCGCAGCGTCATGGTCCGTGCCTTCAATGGCGAGATTACCAACGAGGATTCAGCCATCATGCTGGGCCAGGAGGAAGTATTCGAGGAACAGGAGCTCGAACGCCTCAGCGAAGGCCACCACCCCTCACCGAAATTCCGTGGAGGTCCAACCTCGGACGAGATCCCGCAATTCGAGATGAGCAAGCCAGGGCAACCAACCACCCCGGTTTGCCCTGACTAACTCCACAGTTTGTGTACAGCCAATGCCCTCAAGACGCCGTCTTGAGGGCATTGGCTGTACGCAAAGCCGTTAGAGAGGAAGCAGTTCCGAGAGGTCCGCGCGTAGTCCGGACGCGGCAACGCGGCCAGCCGAAACGGCGTCTCCCCACGAGATCCGGCCGGTAACCAACTCAAGCCAGGTGGCGGCGTCGCACTCTATGACGTTTGGGGGAGTGCCGCGGGTGTGACGGGGCCCCTCCACGCACTGCGTGACGCCGAACGGAGGCACGCGGACCTCCACCGAATTGCCGGGCGCGCGGGCGGTGACTTCCTCGAGCGAGTAGCGCACGGCCAGCGCAATCAAAGAGCGCGACGGCGGTGCGGCGCCGGTTTCGCCGGAGGCGCCTTCACCCGATGGGCCTTCTGTTGAGGGACCTCCAGTTGAGGGGCCGACGGCGGATTGCCAGGCTGCCAGCGCAGCGCGGCCCTCGTTGACGTCGATGCGGCGTCGTGCAACTGCCATGGTTTCTTTCCTTATATAGCTAGGTGACTCAGTCGAGCATCGCGGATACGGCGTGGCCCAAGCGGATCTTGCCCACTGGACGCCCGCCGCCGAGCACGGGTTCCACGACGCGTTCCAGGACGTTGGAAACCGCGGGAATATCTACCGCGCCGCTTACGGCAAGCAGGGTCAAGCCCACCAGGGACGTAGCGCGGAGGTTGCCGTCCAGCATCTTGACGGCCACGGTTGCGCCGGTGGGAGTGGCGAGGACCAGAATCCCTTCGGCGCCGATCTTGGCCAGGATGTCCAGCTCTTCCATGACGATCGTGTTCGACTCGCCTTTGCCCTGGACCGCCCACGGGTAGTCCAGCATGGACGTGGCGATGGTTGCGGCGCGTGCGTTCGAGGAGGAATCGCCCGGTGATTTAGCCAGACGTGAATACGCCCGGGCCAGTCCAGTCAGCGAAATCGCCGCAACGGGTGCTCCGCAACCATCAATGCCCAAATGCGAGATCGTTTCGCCGCTGTATTCCTCGATCACGGTCCGCACGCGCTGCTGCAACGGATGATTCGGCTCAAGGTAACTGCGAAGATCCCAGCCGTTTTCCGTGCAGGCCCACAGGAAAGCCGCGTGCTTCCCGGAACAGTTGAACGCAAGCCTGCTCTGGCCGCGTTCGGAACGGACCAGCCAATTGCGGGCGGTTTCATCCTGCGGCCATGCGGTGGGGCACTGAAGCTGATCCTCGCGGACACCTGCCGCTTTGAGCATTCCCTCCACCACGTCCATGTGGTCCAGTGAACCGGTGTGGCTTCCGCAGGCCACAGCCACCTGTGCGCCCCGAAGCGGGACTCCGGACTGCATGGCTGCGAGGGCCTGGAATGGTTTCAGGGTGGAGCGGGCCAGGATGGGAGCATCGATGTCACCAAGCCGGGTGACTACGCTTCCGTCACCGGCAAGGACGACGGCAGCACCGATGTGCCGGGACTCGATAAAGCCACTGCGTTCGATGACTGCCAGTTCGACGGCGGACTCAACGTTGAACGTTTCATGCGAACTCATGGGCATGAGGCCAGTCTAGGGCGCGACGGCTGTGTTCCCTGGTCACATGCGAGGTCCGGGCGCGGTCCCGGATCCAGTCATTCGTTGCCGGGGAACCGACACAGCTTAGGCCCCGCGCCCTACACAAAGTACCCTTGAAGACTGTGAAGGTACTCGTCATTGGCCCAGGCGGCCGCGAACACGCCATTGTCCGCTCTCTGCTTGAAGATCCCAACGTTTCCGAGGTCCACGCTGCCCCGGGCAACGCGGGCATCAGCAAACTCGTTCCCACGCACGCAATTGACGGGAACAACCCGGAAGCCGTGTCCGCGCTCGCCACCAAGCTGGGCGTAGACCTGGTTGTCGTCGGTCCGGAGGCTCCCTTGGCCGCCGGTGTGTCCGACGCCGTCCGTGCAGCCGGGATTCCGGTCTTCGGACCGAGCAAGGAAGCAGCCCAGCTCGAAGCGTCCAAGGCCTTTGCCAAGCAGATCATGGCTGAGGCCGGTGTTCCCACGGCCATGGCCCGCGTTGCCACCAATGCGGAGGAAGCCGCGGACGCCCTGGCGACGTTCGGCGCTCCACACGTTGTCAAGGACGACGGCCTCGCCGCAGGCAAGGGCGTTGTGGTCACCAACGACCGCGAGGAAGCCCTCGCGCATGCGCAGGCTTGTTTCGACGCTGGCGGAACAGTTGTCATCGAAGAATTCCTCGACGGCCCCGAAGTTTCCCTGTTCGTCCTCTGCGATGGACGCACCACCGTTCCCCTGTCTCCGGCGCAGGACTTCAAGCGCATCTACGATAACGACGAAGGCCCGAACACTGGTGGCATGGGTGCCTACACGCCGCTTGAGTGGGCTCCCGAAGGCCTGGTCCAGGAAGTTATCGACCGCGTCGCCCAGCCAACCGTGGATGAGATGGCACGCCGCGGCACGCCCTTCATCGGCGTGTTGTACTGCGGCCTTGCACTCACCTCGCGCGGTACGCGCGTCATCGAGTTCAACGTACGCTTCGGCGACCCCGAGACCCAGGCAGTCCTCGCCCGACTCAAGACTCCGCTCGGTGCGCTGCTCCTGGCAGCTGCCAAGGGCGAACTGGACACCGCAGAGGAGCTGCGCTGGTCCAAGGACACGGCAGTCGCCGTCGTCGTGGCCGCCGAAAACTATCCGGATACTCCCCGCACAGGGGATCGCATCCGCGGCCTGAAGAAGGTGGACGAGCTCGAAGGCGTCCACGTTGTCCACGCCGGCACCAGGCTGGATGAGGAAGGCAAAGTGGTTTCGGCCGGCGGTCGCGTTCTCGCAGTGGTCGCGCTCGGTTCCGATCTGGTGGAGGCCCGCGAAAAAGCGTACGACGGCGTTGAGCTGGTTCAGCTTGAAGGCTCGCAGTTCCGTACGGATATCGGAGGCAAGGCCGCCCGCGGTGAAATCCGAGTGCCCTACGCAGCAACCGGAACCCTCCCGAAAGTACAGGCCTGAGCATGACTGATTCGCTCCCCACAGGCGGTTTCAAAACCGAGACCCTGCAGCTTCCGGGCTGGACGCACGTCTATTCCGGCAAGGTTCGCGACCTCTACGTCCCCACGGATGAATCCATCACTGAAAAGGTCGGCCAGGAGTGCGTACTGGTGGTTGCCAGCGACCGCATCAGTGCCTACGACCACGTCCTGAGCAGCGAAATCCCTGACAAGGGCCGCATACTGACGCAGCTCAGCCTGTGGTGGTTCGATCAGCTGGATGTTGAGAACCACGTGCTGGCCTCCACGGTTGAGGGTGGCGTTCCGGCCGCCGTCGAGGGCCGGGCCATGATCTGCAAGAAGCTGGAGATGTTCCCGGTGGAGTGCATCGCCCGTGGCTACCTCACGGGTTCCGGGCTGGAGGAGTACAAGCACTCCCGTACGGTCTGCAACATCCCGCTTCCCGACGGGCTTGTTGACGGTTCCCGCCTGGAGAAGGCACTGTTCACGCCCTCTGCCAAGGCCGACGTCGGCGAGCACGACGTCAACATCACCTATGACGACGTCGTGGCCATAGTCGGTGACGACATCGCCGCCCGCCTCAGCGAACTCACGCTGAAGATCTACACCCGCGCTGAGGAGATCGCCCGCGAACGGGGCATCATCCTTGCCGACACCAAGGTGGAGTTCGGCCTCGACACGTACACGGGCATCATCACGCTTGGCGATGAAGTCCTCACCCCGGACTCCTCCCGTTTCTGGGACGCATCCACTTATGCGCCGGGCCAGTCGCAGCCCTCGTATGACAAGCAGTACGTCCGTGACTGGCTGACCTCGGCCGAGTCCGGCTGGGACAAGTCCTCGGACACGCCTCCGCCGGCCTTGCCCGCTGAAGTCGTGGAGCGCACCCGTGCCCGCTACGTGGAAGCCTACGAGAAACTCACAGGGCGAACGTTCGCCTAACTTTGCACCAAACAGCCCCGGACCAGTTCAAGTTCACCACTGGTCCGGGGCTTTTTGTGTGTCTTCGTGGTTGGCTAGCTTGCTTCGGAGTGCGCTTCCGGGTGTGATGCAGCGGCGCGGCGTTCCGCCAGACGGATCTCCAGGACAGCATCCATTGCTTGCTGGACCCGGTCCGAGGCGCCGGCTGCACTGAAGTCGTGCTGGGCCTCTTCCAGATAGTGCAGGGCCTCCGTGGTTTCACCTGCTGCCTTCAAGGACTTCCCCAGCAACAGCGAGACCTCTCCAGCCGTGTGGCGGGCCAATACCTTGCGGTCCTTGTAGATCTCGCGAAGCTTGTCCACCGCGGCCGGAATATCGCCCGTCAGGTACAGCCAGCGTGCGCGGATGAAAGCTACTTCCAGCTGGTCCGTCTTGTTTCCCCCGACGATGGACAACGCCAGCTCGGCACGTTCAATTGCGGACAGGGTTTCGGGCTCAACAATGCCGGACGACAACCTGACAGCGGCCGATGCCTTGTTGAATCGGGCCCACAGTTCGATGTCGTTGGCGGGGGAGAGTAGCTTTGCCGCGCGCTCGTGGTGCTTGATGCCCTCCACGTAGTCGTGTCGCATGAAAGCAACGTTGCCCACCACCCACGCGACCTCGCCGGCCAGCTGGGACATGGAGTGCTCGTCCATGTGCTCGATCATGGTCAGGCAGTACTCCCATGCTTCGTCAAGCTTGCCGCTCTCCGCGAGGGCGCCGATCAGCGCCCGGTGCGCGCCGATAATCAGCGTGGATCCCTTGGGCAGCTGTTCGGACAGTTGCACAGCTTTCTTTGCATGCTCGACGGCGGTGGCCAGCTGACCTTGTCCGTGACAGACTGCGGCAAGCATCTGCCATGCCCGGACGCCAAGCCCTGCCGATTCCGTCGCCATGGGGTGTTCCAACAAATGTTCGACAATTTGCTGGCATTCCTTGAGTTGGCCTTGCTTCATCACGCACTCGGCCTGCATGTAGGTCATATTCCACCAGGCGCTGTTGTTCTTCGCCTCGAGGGCGATCTGCGCGGCAGTCGCTGCATGGCTTGCTGCGAGTTGGTAGTCGCGCAGGTCCCACGCTTGCCGGGCATACAAACCAGCCAGCACGTACTCTGCATCGCTCACGGAGACAGGTTGGCTCCAGGCTTCCAACGCCTTGGGCGCTAGCTCGAGCCTGCGTGCCAGCTCTTCGATGACCTCGGCAGTAGGCTCGCGACGACCTGTTTCAAGCAGCGAAATGTAGCTCGGGGAATACAGGTTTTTGCCCAGTTCTGCCTGCGTCAACCCGCGTTCGAGCCGTTCGGCACGTAGCTTCTCGCCGAATCCGTTTCCCACGGGGTCCTCCTACAGGTGTCTTTTCACCAAAACCTTGACAGTCTCTGTGGAAAACATTTTACAATGTATGTCAACAGGGACCGTGCAATTTCCGTAACGAATCCGACTCGCATTGGGGAACATAATGTTCAAGAAAATGGCCGCTTCGGTGGCCTTGGCAGGCGCTCTCGCTTTTACGGTTGCGGCTCCCGCAGTCGTCTCTGCTGCTGCAGCGGCAGACTCCGGCTCGGTAAGTGCTATTGGCAACTGGCCCGATCCTATGAGGTCCACCACCACGTCAGGTGACACGACGTACACGACGTCGTCCATCGGCAACTGGCCGGATCCTATGTAAATCAGTAATTACTGAAGAAACCCCGGAGCGTGACGAGCGATGCTCCGGGGTTTTCTTTTGCGTTCCTGCGGGTGCTCGGGTTTGCAGGCGGCCGGCGGGGATGTGTGGCTTGGACGAACGTCCGTGTCGTGGCGGCACTCAGGGCATCCCCGGACAAACAAAAATGGCGCCGATTTCTCGACGCCATTTCCTTTTTGGTCGGGATGACAGGATTTGAACCTGCGACCTCTTCGTCCCGAACGAAGCGCGCTACCAAGCTGCGCTACATCCCGATCCGCTGCGAAAGCAACTGTTCAAGGATAGCTGAATCGCTGCGGGATGCGAAATCGAGGAGCGGGTGTCGCTCCTCACACGAGCGAGTCCCGCCAGGCTCCGTGGAGCCGGGCAAACTGGCCACCACCAGTGATTAGCTCGGCCGGTGTTCCGTCCTCAACAATCCGGCCGTCGTGGACCACCAGCACCCTGTCCGCTGTCTCCACGGTGGAGAGGCGATGGGCAATGATGATGGCTGTACGGGCAGCGTTCTGGCCTGCAACACCCTCCAGAAGATGGGCGAGTCCTGCCTGCACCATCCGCTCGGAGGGAATATCGAGTGAAGACGTTGCTTCATCAAGGATCAGGACGGCAGGCGCGGCGAGGAAGGCCCTGGCGAATCCGATAAGTTGCCGCTGGCCCGAGGACACGCGGCCACCACGCTTGTTCACATCCGTGTCATATCCCTCGGGCAAGCTCAGGATAAATTCATGGGCGCCCACTGCTTTTGCCGCCGCCTCCACTTCAGCACGTGAAGCCTCCGGCCGGCCCAGCGCGATGTTCTCCGCCACGGAGCCGCTGAACAGGAAGGCTTCCTGGGTCACCATGACCACTGCGCGGCGAAGGTCGGTGGTAGCCAGATCACGGAGGTCAATGCCGTCCAAAGTGATGGCGCCTGACGTGACGTCGTAGAAGCGCGCGACGAGTTTTGCAAGAGTGGATTTGCCGGCGCCCGTCTGCCCAACCAAGGCGACGGTTTGGCCAGCCGGAATGTGAAGGTCCAGCTGGGGCACAACCACCTTGCCGTCGCTGTACCCGAACTGCACACCCTTGAAGTCGATCTCGCCGCGTGAACTCTTCAGCGGCACAGGATTTTTTGGAGGCCGGACGGTGGGTACCTCTTCGAGGAGCCCGGATACTTTCTCCAGTGCAGCCTGGGCACTCTGGAAGGAGTTGTAGAACATGGCCATCTGGTCCACCGGCTGGAAGAAGCGCTTCGTGGACAAGATGAGGGCCAGGAGTACGCCCACTGCGAGGTCACCACTGAGCACCCTGAACCCGCCGAACAACAGGACCGTCGCCACGCACACGTTGCCGATCAGGACCAGTCCCGGCTGGAAGATGCCGTTCAGGTTGATGGAGCGGACAGTGTTCTTGCGGTAGTCCTCAGCCAGGGCTCCATAGCGGTCGGCGTTCTCGCGCTCCTTGCGGAAGGCCTTCACTGCACGGATGCCGGTCATGGTTTCCACGAAGTGTACGATCAACCGCGCCGAAACCACCCGGGATTCCCGGAACGCGATCTGTGAATGCTTTTGGTACCAGCGCGCGAGTAGGAACATGGGCACACCCGCCGCAAGCATGATCAATCCGCTCCGCCAGTCCAAGGCAAATACAGTGAAGGCTGTGAAGAGCATGAACAGCATGCCCGAGGCCAGCGAGCTTACGCCGGAGTCCAGCAACTCCCGCAGCGCCTCGAGGTCCGAGGTTTGACGGGCGATGATGCGGCCGGACGTGTATTTCTCATGGAATTCAAGGCTCAACCGCTGGGTGTGCCTGAACACGCGGACCCGGAGGTCCAGAAGCATGGCTTGGCTCAATTGGGCTGTGGACGTTACGTAGAGGGCGGTCATTGCAGCGGTGGCGACTGCCGCGGCCAAGTACAAGGCACCGGCGAGTACCAACGGGCCATTGTCGCCGGCTTGCAATGCGGGCAAAGCGGTGTCGATGCCAAAGGCGATCAGGGCTGGCCCCGCCACGCGGGTGAGCTGTGAAACCACCACCATCACGATTGTCATCCAGAAACGCAACCGCACCGGGCGGATCAGCGAGCCCAGCAAGGCCAGTGACCGGCGTCGTACTGCTTTGCTGTCCGCTTTGCTCAGGAGCGTGTTGTCCTCGTTGGCGGTTCCAAAGGTTGTGGCGCTCACCGGCGGGCCTCCTCGGCGTCTTCGAGCTCGTCCAGTTCGCTGTCCAGGTCCCTCGGACCGGTATCCAGGCTTGCGATGACGTAGCGGTAGTGGGCGTTTTCAGCCAGCAGTTCCGTGTGGGTTCCGACCGCGGTGATGGTTCCGTTCTCAAGCAAGGCCACGCGGTCCGCCAATGCCACGGTCGAGGGCCGGTGCGCGACGATCAGCGTGGTGGTCTCGTGCAGTACTTCGCGCAATCGTGCTTCCACACGTTCCTCGGTGTTGACGTCCAAGGCCGAGAGAGGATCGTCCAGGACCAAGACTTTCGGCTTCGCTGCGATGGCCCGGGCAAGGGCTATGCGCTGCCGCTGGCCCCCTGAAAGGCTCAATCCTTCTTCACCAATCAGCGTGTCGACGCCTTCGGGCAAAGAGTAGGCGAAGTGGGCTTGGGCAACGTCCAAGGCTTCATCCAGGGCTGCGTCGCTGGGCTCAGGGGAGCCGAGCAGGACGTTGTCCCGTACCGAGCTCGAGAACAGCGTGGTGTCTTCGAAAGCCACCGCAACGATGCGCCGGAGTTCCTCGATGTCGTAGTCGCGGACGTCCACGCCATCTATAGTCACGGAGCCTTCGCTGACGTCGTAAAGACGGGGTACCAGTTGGAGCAAGGCGCTCTTGCCGCTGCCGGTGATGCCCACCAGTGCCATGGTTTCGCCAGGACGAATATCCAGGGTGATGTCACGCAGGAGCATACCGCCGTCGTCGAATCCGAAGCCCGCGTGCTCAAAGCGCAGGGCGCCCTTCACTGTTTCCGGCACGGCAGCCTTATCCGGCGAGGTGATGGTGTTCTCGGTGTCCATGACCTCGAAGTGCCGGTCCAGCGCAGTCTTGGCAGTCAGCGCCATGGCAAGGAGCATGCCGGAAAATTCCACGGGAGCGGCCACCACGGCGGCGGTCGCGAAGAACGCAACCAGCGAGCCGATACTCAGCTGGCCGCTGGCCGCGAGCATGATGCCCACCACGAGGCCGACGCCCAGTGCCAACTCAGGCAGCAAGGTGACCACCAGCGTGAAGCCGGCTTGCTGCTTCGCCTTGGCAATCTCTGTCTGCCGCAGCTCTTCCGCTTGGCCGTTGAAATTCTCCAGCGCTTCGCGGCTGCGGCCGAAAGCCTTCAGGACACGGATGCCGTGGACTGACTCTTCCACCGTGGTAGCAAGATCGCCCGCCTGATCCTGGCTGAGGCGCGTGACCAGGCTGAAACGACGGCGGAAGCGAAACGAATTGACCATTATCGGCACAGCCGCGCCGAGGAAGATCAACGCCAGTTGCCAACTCATGGAGAACATGACTCCGACGCCAATGATCACTGTCAACGTGGTGACCACCAGCATGATCGCGCCGAACGCCATCCAGCGGCGCAGGAAACTCAAGTCCGTCATGGCGCGGGACAGCAACTGCCCGGAACCCCAGCGATCGTGGAAAGCCACTGTGAGTTGCTGGAGGTGACCATACAGCGATACGCGCATCCTGGTCTCAACCGTGGTGGCCGGGTTGATCACGAACTGCCTCCGCAGAGCCACCAGTCCGGCTTCAGCCACACCAAGCGCAAGAATCACGACTGCGGCAATCCAGACAGCGCCTGGGTCACCGCCCGGCTGAAGCGAGGTGTTGACCAATACACGCAGCACCTGGGGGATGGTCAGCGCGACGATGCTGGCGAGCAGGGCGCAGAGGAGGCCCATGAAAAGCCGGGGGAGGATGGGCCGCACATGAGGGTACAGGCGGCCGACGGATGTGAAGAATGACGTTTGTTTGGACATGCCCGCTTCTCAACAGCTGGATCTTCAGATGGTGCGGAGGTAGTTTCCCGTAGCAACTACCCTATGCCATGCCGTGATTCGTTTCACAGGACCACACTTTGCTATGTGGAAAGTTCCCCAGTTATTGGGGTTCGTAATGGTCCGTGCGGTTAGCTGCGCCGGGCGTTTAGCCGCGGGCCGTGAGGGTCAGCAAGACCGCTTCCGGGCGGCACGCGATCCGGACCGGGGCGTAGCGCGAGGTGCCAATGCCGCCTGAGACGTTCACCGGCGTCGTGAACCCGTCACTTTCCCAATCGTGGAGGCCCTTCGCCCGCCATGTCGGCAGGTCGCAGTTGGATACGAGAGCGCCGTAACCCGGGATGCAAATCTGGCCGCCGTGGGTGTGTCCGGCCAGGATCAGGTCTGCTTCGGCTTCGGTGAAGTGGTCGAGGACGCGTTGGTACGGTGCATGGATGACGGCGATCCTCAGGTGGGGACGGGCATCCTGGTTCACGGTGCCGCGGGGCCAACCAGCATAACGTTCGCGCTTCAGGTGGGGATCATCGACCCCCGAGAAATCGAAACGCAGGCCGTTCAACACCACCGACTGGGCGCGGTTGGTGAGGTCGATCCAGCCCCCCATGCCGAACGCAGACCGCAACCTGGGCCAGTCGAGCTTGATGGGATCAGTCCTGAGTTTCGACGGTCCGCGGAAGTAGCCCGCCGGGTTCTTGATCCTGGGTGCGTAGTAATCGTTGGAACCCGGGACGAAGACACCGGGAAATTCCATGAGAGGCCGGAGAGCGGTGATCAGCGGATCGACGGCCTGTTCGTGGCTGAGGTTGTCGCCGGTGTTGACTACAAGATCGGGCTTCAAATCCACCAAGGAGTGGAGCCACTGGGTTTTCTTGTCCTGTCCCGGAACGAAATGGATATCGCTCAGGTGCAGCACGCGGAACGGCTCCGAACCTTCGGGGAGGATGGGGAGCGTCTCATGACGGACTCCGAACTGGTCCTTTTCCCACCAACCGTAGGCAGCAGCTGCCGTGCCCGCAGCGGCGCCGAGGGCAGTGGTGACGGCGAAACCGCGCCCGATAGTGCGGACGCGGTTTGCCAGGGAATCAGGGAACTGCACGGTTAATCCTTGCCAGGGCCGCTGTTGTTCCCATTCCCGTTATTGCCCGTGTTACCAGTGGGGGCTGTCGTCGGGGGAGCGGGATTGTTCTGCGTGGGTGCCGGCGCTGTGCTGCGCTGCGGAGCAGGGCCTCCGAGGAGGTTGGACGGCGGCGCCTGGAACGGGTTGGTGCCATACGCAGGAGCAACGGCAAGCATGTAGTTGGTGAACTGCGGGCCTGCAATCATGTAACCGTCGATCGACTGGTAGAACTTGCCGTTGACGGTCAAGTTACGTCCGGGACGCTTCTGGTCACCCAAGGGGTCACCGAACCAGGAAGCTGTTGCCAACCCCGTGGTGTAGCCGACCACCCAGGTGGAACCGTTGGTGTCGTTGGTACCGGTCTTGGCGGCTACCGGGAAGTTGTTACGAGTGGAAAGAGCAGG
This sequence comes from Paenarthrobacter sp. YIM B13468, assembly GCF_042788025.1. Classification (NCBI taxonomy): domain Bacteria; kingdom Bacillati; phylum Actinomycetota; class Actinomycetes; order Micrococcales; family Micrococcaceae; genus Paenarthrobacter; species Paenarthrobacter sp. YIM B13468. The sequence continues at coordinate 16,393 of NZ_JBHZPI010000018.1, forward strand.
CCGGATCAGCGAACCCGAACCGGCGTTCAAGACTTCCTGCATAGCGTACGCCACGCCTCGGGCAACCTCAGGTTTGACGGCATCCTTGCAGTTGGAGGATTGGGCCGGGAGGTCGGCGCCGGACTGGTCCTTTACCGACGTAATCGCGATTGGCTGGCAGTACTTGCCATCGGCAGCAAACGTGGCGAAGGCGCTGGCCATGGTGAGAGGCGCAGTCTGGGTGGAACCGATGAGGTTACCCAGGGTGGTCATTGGCACCTTGGGATTAGGGTCCGTGATCTTGCCAGTATCGTCCCGTGCAGGCAGGCCGCTGTGGATGCCCGTAGCATCGACGATGCCCTGGATTCCGCAGAGGTCCAGCTGGGCAGCCGACGCAAACGTCGCCGTGTTGATGGAGTTCATGAGGCCATAGAGGACCGTCATGTTTCTGTAGTAGCCCTCGTCCGAGTTTTGGAGGTCGAACGTGCCATTGGTGGCGTCATACCAGCCAACGGTGGGCGCAGGGCAGGTGTTCCTCCAACGGAAGTTCTGCGGGTACCTGCGGACTGAAGCGTTGATCGTCGTATTCATCGACTTGCCCTCGTTCAGCCATTCAGCGAACGTAAACGGCTTCATGGTAGAACCGGGCTGGAAGCCGCCGATGCCGTTGAGGTCATTGCCGTCGGCATCGAGGACATCCACGTTGAAGTTTTGGGTCTGATCGAACTTGCCCTCTTGGGGGAGCCAAACAGTGTTCTGGGCCATGCTCACAATCTGGCCGGTGCCTGGCTGGACCGAGACGATCGAGGCACCCCACTTGTCCGGGTTGGCGCCAGCTGTCCCATCAACCTGCTGCTGGGCAACGGTCTGAGCGGTGGGATCAAGGGTGGTGCGGATGGTCAGGCCGCCACGCATCACCCGCTTCTCGCGCTCGTCCGAGGTCTCGCCGTACGCCGGGTTGTTCAAGAGCAGGTGCAGCACGTAGTCGCAGAAGTACGGAGCCATGGTGGCGTATGCGCAACCCTGGCGTGCAGGCGTGACCTTGGTGGTGACGGGGGTGGCAACCGCTTCGTCGTACTGCGCCTGGCTGATCTTGCCCTGGTTCACCATGGCAGCCAGCACAAGGTCGCGGCGCTTCTTGGAGTTATCCGGGTTGGTGATCGGATCGAAGGCGGACGGGCTGTTCACCAAACCAGCCAGCAAGGCTGCCTGCGGAAGTGTCAGGTCCTTGGCAGAAGTGCTGAAGAAGAACTTGGACGCAGCTTCAATGCCGTAGGCGTCACGGTTGAAGAAGACGATGTTGAGGTAGCCCTCAAGGATCTGCTCCTTGGAGAACTTCTTCTCCAAGGCAATGGCCAGCTTCATCTCGCGGAGCTTATCGCCGACGCCCTTGTTGAGGCCGTTCAGCTTGACGTCTTCGTCCTTGCCGGAGGCCACCAGCGATTCATTGATGACGTTGTTGACGTATTGCTGCGTAATGGTGGATGCGCCCTGCTTGTTGCCGCGGGCGGTGCTCACGATGGCTCGCATGATGCCGGTGGTGTCGATGCCGCCGTGCTCATAAAAACGGCTGTCCTCGATAGCGATGACAGCGTCCTTGATGAACGGGCTCATTTGATCCAGCGGAACCTTGGTCCGGTTCTCAGCGTAGATCGATGCAATCGGTGTACCGTCCTTCGCCAGAATCGTTGTGTTCTGGCTCGGCGGGTCCACCTGCAGCTCTGCCGGCAGAGTGTCAAAGAACTGGATTGAACCACTTGCGGCACTGCCCGAAACGGCGGCTGCGGGGACCAAAAGGCCCGCCACCAGGACGCCACAAATCGCGCTCACGCCAAGGAAACCTAAAATCTTTCCGAGGGTGGTGGCAGTGTCGAATATGGGGTTCTTGCGAGTCACCATGTTTTCCACTTTACCGGCAAGGGCTAGGCTTTCTGTCATGACCAAATGGGAGTACGCCACGATTCCGCTCATTATCCACGCCACGAAACAGATCCTGGACCAGTGGGGCGAGGACGGTTGGGAGCTTGTCCAGGTCGTCGGTGGACCCGATGGCAAAGGCCTTGTTGCATACCTGAAGAGGGAGAAGCAGTAATCATGACAACCCCCGCAGAAACCACGTCTGCCGCGGAATCCGGCGCTCCGACGTCGGCCGTTGAGCAGCGTCTCGCCGAGCTCGGCTTGACCCTCCCGGAGGTGGCCGCACCCGTTGCCGCCTACGTGCCCGCGATCGTCTCCGGCAACTACGTTTACACCTCCGGCCAGCTGCCCTTTATTAATGGCAAACTCGAAGCTACGGGCAAGGTGTCCCTCGGCGAGTTGGGCGCCTCCGACGAGCCCACCGTCGATCCCGAGGATGCCAAGCGCTACGCCGCTGTCTGCGCGATCAACGCCCTCGCTGCCGTTAAGAGCGTCATCGGCGACCTCGACCGCATCACCCGCATCGTCAAGGTGGTTGGCTTCGTTGCATCCGAGCCCACGTTTACGGGCCAGCCCGGCGTTATTAACGGCGCCTCTGAACTTCTCGGCCAGGTACTGGGTGACGCCGGCAAGCACGCACGCTCCGCCGTCGGCGTTTCCGTCCTGCCGCTCGACTCTCCCGTCGAAGTCGAGCTCATCGCTGAATTCAGCTAAAGAACCGGTTCACCCAATTGCCGCAGCTTGCCCGCCGCCTGTTCGAACTCCCCCCGGCACTCGAAGGGGCGGCACGAAACTGGCTTGAGCTCGGCGAGCGGACCCCCAGGGCCGCCCGCTACGCATCATCCGTCGTCCTCTTGCGGGACTCACCCACCGGTCTGGAGACCTGGCTTGGTTACAGGCCAGGCTCCTCGCCGCTGGGTGTCGTCGCGTACCCAGGTGGGTCCCTGGACCAGTCCGATGACGACCCCGTCGGTTGGTTGGGTCCCTCACCTCAGTATTGGTCTGAGCATATGGGAACGGACGACGTCGGACTCGCCCGCCGCCACGTGGTGGGCGCAATCCGCGAACTCTTCGAGGAAACCGGCGTCCTCCTTGCCGGCCCCGACGCTTCCTCCACCGTGGAGGCCAACTCCACGGTGGAATGGATGAAAGCCCGGGAAGCTGTGTCCAGCCAGGAAAAGTCCTTCAGCGAAGTGCTTGCCAAGCGTGGTCTTTCGCTGCGCACGGACCTGCTGAAGCCCCTGGTCAACTGGCTCAGCCCCGACTTCGCGCACACCCGTTTCAATACGCGCTATTTCGCCGCTACTGTCCCCGTGAACCAGCAGCCGAGCATCCTGGGCAGCAAGGGAGTCTGGGGCCGTTGGGTGTGCGCCGCGGAAGCCATCGCGCTTCGCGACACCACAGCCCTCGGCGACGAAATAGCCCAGGAAAACACGGTGGGACTCACCCTCGGCCAGCTTCTGGTGCCAGGGTCCGAAATCATGCTCGAAAAAATGGCCCACGCCAACGGCTGTATCGCTTACCTGAGTTACAAGCGCAAGGCCCACCTGTACCAACCCAAACTGGTAGATGAAGGTGGAGTGCTGATGCTCGAGGTCGAAGCCGCCAGGACCGTAGCCGGAGAGCCACAGCGGGAGCGCTAAATCGGTTCCTCTCTCACATCCCGACGGGTTTTGATGGTTCCTCTCTCACATCCCGACGGGTTTTGATGGTTCCTCTCTCACATCGGGACGGTTTTTGATGGTTCCTCTCTCACGTCCCGACGAAAAAAGCCGCCCCGGTTCATTACCGGAGCGGCTTTTTTGCAAGGACAAATTTAGCGCGAACGCTGGCGGAGTCGCTGCATGTCCAGAATGACGACGGCGCGCGCTTCCAGACGTAGCCAACCGCGCTGGACGAACTCGGCCAGTGCCTTGTTGACGGTTTCGCGGGAAGCGCCCACCAGCTGGGCCAGTTCTTCCTGCGTCAGTTCGTGGGCAACCAGCACGCCGTCGGTGGCCGGACGCCCGAAGCGGTCAGCCAGATCCAGGAGCGCCTTGGCGACGCGGCCCGGGACGTCCGAGAAAACGAGGTCGGACAGTGAATCGTTGGTGCGGCGGAGTCGGCGGGCGAGTGCCTGCAACAGCTGCGCGGAAACCTCGGGACGTGTGCGAAGCAGCGCGTTGAGGCTTTCGTTCTTTAGACCTGCCAGGCGCGTTTCGGAGACGGCGGTGGCCGTGGCGGTGCGGGGGCTGGGGTCGAACAACGCCATTTCGCCGAAGAGTTCTCCAGGGCCGAGGATGGCCAACAGGGACTCGCGGCCATCGGGGGAGGTGCGGCCGAGCTTTACCTTGCCGGAAACGATGAAGTACAGCTGGTCACCCTGGTCGCCTTCGCGGAATACCGATGCCCCGCGTGAGAGGTCCACCTCGGTGAGCTCGTCCGTCAGCAAGCGGAATGCGTCGTCGTCAAGGGTGGCGAAGAGGGGTGCGCGGCGCAATACCTCGATGTCCATGAAATCTCCTGAATATAAGTTTCGGTCGTGGCGCTCCAGCCATTGTTTCAGAATTTTTAAGCTTCTGTGACGTACTTGGCAGGCGAAACGCTGAAACGGCGCGGTTTTTGCCCCTGTCAGCCCCTGTTTGCCGTGCCTTTGTGCGCTCGGAGGGGACCCGTATCGTGATGGGACTAACGGTTCCCTGTCAGGGTGCCCAACTACAATTGGCGCTACCCGGTCACAAGGAGCATTGGTGTTTGGCTTGACGATTTTGGATTTGGCATTGATCTTGATGCTGCTGTCCTACCTGATCTATGGCCTGCGCAATGGCTTCCTGGTGACGCTGGGCGGAATTGCCGGTTTTGTGGTTGGCGCGATTGCTGCATTTGTGGCTGTTCCACTTGTGAGCGGCTGGGTGAGCGATAGCGGTTGGAGGCTGACGGCAACGGTGGGTGCCGCCGTCGTACTTATTGCACTTGGCCACGGGCTGGGGACCATGATCGGACGAAAAGTCCGCCATGCCGTGCGGATAAAGCCCTTGCACGCAGCTGACCGGTTGATTGGCGGCGTGGTCAGCGTGGTGGTCGCGGCGCTGGTGATGTCCATGTTGGCCTTCAGTATCAGTTCGCTGGGCGTGCCGTTTGTCTCGCAGCAGTTGGCTGAATCGCGTGTCATTCGGTACATCGATTCCTTGACGCCGACGCCGGTCAAAACCACTATGGCGCAACTGCGGTCAACGGTGATCGGCGACGGTATTCCCACGCTGATTGAGGGCTTCGGCCCAGCGACGCCGGTTCCGGTTCCCAACGAGTCCACTGACACTCCTGCCCTGAACCGGGCCGCCGAGTCCGTCCTGAAGATTGCCGGAACGGCATTTGAATGCGGCCAGAATCAAACTGGATCCGGATTTGTGGTGTCGCCCGGGCGCGTCGTGACCAATGCGCACGTTGTGGCGGGCGTGTCGCAACCGGTGGTGGAGATTCCCGACGGCGGCGCGTTGCCGGGACGGGTGGTCTATTTCGACTCCCAGCGGGACATCGCAGTTTTGGCAGTGGACGGACTTTCATCGGATCCACTCCAGTTGAGTCCAGACCTGGCAGCTGGCAGCCCCGCAGCTTTTGCGGGCTACCCGCACGGCGGTCCTTTCCAGTCCAAACCAGCAACGGTCCAAGGTGTCTCGACCATCCTGGTTCCCGATATTTATGGCAGCAATCCTTCTCCGGAGTCGGTCTATAAGCTTGCGGGTGACGTCCAACCCGGTAACTCGGGAGGGCCGCTGCTCACCATGCAGGGACAGGTAGCAGGCCTGATCTTTGCCAAGACCACCACCGATGCTGCGCTTGGCTTCGCACTCACCATGGAGGACATCCAGCCGGTGGCTGCACAAGCTCCAGGTCTTAGCGCTCCGGTTTCGCCCGGGCAATGCACACGCAAGTAACTTTGAGGGCAATTCCCCGACATTCTCCCGTCGCCTAATAGATTGGGAGCCATGACTGAAGCCACCCCCGCCACCGAAGCTGGTCGCGGCACCATTCTTGTGATCAACGGACCGAACCTTAACCTTTTGGGCACCAGGGAGCCCGAGAAGTACGGCACTTCCACGCTCGCCGACGTCGAACAGTTGGCCATATCAGCAGCGGCTGCCCATGGCTTCACGGTGGACTGCGTTCAGTCCAATCACGAGGGGGACCTCCTCGATGCTATCCACGCGGCGCGTGGAACCGCGGCGGGAATCGTCATCAATGCCGGCGCCTTCACCCACACGTCGGTGGCACTTCGTGACGCCCTGGCCGCGGTTCAGCTGCCTTCGGTTGAAGTACATATCACCAACGTTCATCAGCGGGAAGAGTTCCGGCACCATTCCTACTTGTCCGGCGTGTGCAATGCGATCATCGTCGGCGCGGGTGTGCTTGGGTACAAACTGGCCATCGATTACCTGGCTGAAACGGTCTAGTTAGGCTGATGTGAGAGAAGGTTCCCGGGAAGCCGTCAGGATGTGAGAGAGGGTTCCCGGGAAGCCGTCAGGATGTGAGAGAAGGTTCCCGGGAAGCCGTCGGGATGTGAGAGAGGGCTACAGGGCAGTGAACCTCAGCAAAAGTGCGTGCTCGGGGTTCAAGACGGGCATGGGAAGGCCCACCTCGCCCAGGAAGCGTCCCGTTGCCACAGCACCTTCGGCCAGCCAAGCGACCGGCCGGGCCTCGATGAACGTGTGCCCGTAATCGGCATCCGCCGGTGTGGGGAAGATTGCTTCCACGCGATAGGAACGGGAAGCTTCCAGTCCCGGAATGGCCACGCGGCCGGGCTGCTCGGCGAAACCGGTCCGCGTCTTGACCACGGCGAACAGGGCTGCGGTGGCACCCACTGCAGTACCGCCGTCGTGCATGGCAGGGTCGGCAACAACACCGTGCAGCATCAGCGACTCGTCCGCTAGATCTGCGCGAACCATCCGCCCAGTGTGGATCAACCCGCGGTGCTCCTTGTACAGGGTGATGAAGCGCTTGAGTTCCTCGCGCTCCGCCCCCTGGACTTCGCGGATGTCCCACTCCATGCCGAAATGTCCAAACAGTGCGGTGATGGCCCGGAAGGACAGGTCGTGCGTCCGCGCCGTGGTGTGGGACGTGGTGGGCCCGATGTGCCCTCCCACCAGCTCCGGGGGAACCACAATGCCGGTCCAGCGCTGGATGGTTTGCCGCTCCAAGGCGTCATTGCAGTCCGAGGCCCAGATCCGGTCGGTGCGGTCCAGGATCCCGAGGTCCACCCGGGCGCCACCGGAGGAGCAGCTCTCGATCTCGACGCCCGGATGAGCCGCACGGAGGGCATCGAAGAGCCGGTAAGCGGCAAGTGTTTGTTCATGCACGGATGCTCGGCCCGCATGGCCGTGCTCCACGAGGTCCCGGTTTTGGTCCCACTTGAGGTAGCTGATGTTGTTTTCCCGTAGCAGGGCGTCAATACGGTCAAAAATGTACTGCCACGCCTCGGGATTGACGAGGTCGATGATGTGCTGGTGTCGCCACTCAAGCGGCAGGCGGCCACCGTCCTTGAAGGACAACGCAGATGGTCCAACGATCCACTCGGGGTGGGCGCGGGCGATGTCCGAATCAAGGTTCACCATCTCCGGTTCAACCCAGAGCCCAAACTCCATTCCGCGGCAAGTCACTGCATCAATCAGGGGCGTGAGGCCTGAAGGCCAGATGGTCTCATCGACATACCAGTCGCCGAGCCCAGCGTGGTCGTCCCGGCGCCCGCGGAACCACCCGTCGTCGAGCACAAAACGCTCAACGCCCAGGTCCGCGGCGGACTCGGCCAGCTCGATCAAGGTCTCCAGGTTGTGATCGAAGTACACCGCTTCCCAGGTGTTGAGGACAACTGGCCGTGGTTTCCCAGCGACATCCACGTGGTGCGGGCGGGACCGGAACCAGCTGTAGAAGGCCTCGCTGATGCCGTCCAAGCCGTGGTCGGAGTAGGCAGCGTACAACGCCGGTGTGGTGTAGCTTTCGCCGGATTGCAGCACTACTTCCGAGGGGCCAAGCAGTTCGGAACCGCCGATCATTGTGCGGCCGTCCGCTACGTTGTCGGCAAATTGCTCGTGGTTTCCGCTCCACGCCAAATGCGTGGCCCAGACTTTGCCGTGCCGGTTGCCGAAGCCTGCGGTTCCGGCTGCAAGCAGCAGCGAGGAATCGTGTCCCGTACGGCCGTGCCGGCCAGTGCGGACCCAGGTTCCTTGCTGGATTGCCCTGCGTTGCGGGTGCCGTTCGCGGCACCAACGGCCTGTAAGGTCCAAAAGCTCGACGGCGTCCGGCGCCACTGGGAGGATCGTCGCCAATTCGTCCACCTGGAAAGGCGACGTGGCGTCGTTGGTGACTGTGTGCCGTAGTTCCATAAGCCCGCCCGGGTGCAAGGTGAGGTTGCTCGTGACGGTGATGCCGGCGTCGGGATCTGATTGAACGATCACCGCTGACGACCCGTCCCCCGTCGCGCTCACCACCCGCAGGCGTAAAGAGAAGTCATGCCCGGGAACGCCATCCGTGAACCGGTGTCCGCGCAACCCCGTCCGGCCTTGCCACGAGGAGGACGCCTGCGGGAGGAGCCCGGCCGGTACGTTGGCATCGATCGAGGAAGGAGGGATGGGCTCATTGAGGATGGAAAGATCCGGAAGGGCGTCGCCCAGGTCTGCTCCCCAGTGGGATATTTCGGCCTCTCCTCGGTGAGTGCTGATCACCAGGCTGGTACCGGCGGAACGGAGATGGAGCGGGTGCATGGGTATGAGTCGCTTTCAAAAGATGGTGCTGGACTTGTGAGGCCTGTTCTGCGTCCCAACGGGGCGTCAAAGAGCGCAGAGCAGGCCTCACAACGGGAGGGGCTTTACTTGAAGAGGGCGTTGACTTGTTCGTTGGCGGCGGTCAGGGAACTGGCCGGGGACTTGCCGGCGATCACCGCGTCCATGGCCGGCTTCATGATTCCCGCAACCTTGGCGGCGTTGTCCGTGATGGGGAGCATGAAGGTGGTCTTGTCCTTCACGTGCTGGGTGAAGGCGCTGACGTCCACGTTCTTGGCCTTGAAGGCGTCAGCGGCCTTCTCGGAAGAGGTGGTGATGGCTGGGAACACGACGGCCTTGGAAGCGACGACGTCCTGGCACGCGGCAGAGCCAAGGTACTCGACCCACTTGATGGAAGCATCCTTCTTCTTCGTGCCGGCCCAGATGGAATCGGCCAGGCCGTTGAACATGGAGGCGCGCTTGCCGTCGGGGCCCTGAGGGGTGGGGGCGATGCCGACGTCGATGCCCTTGTAGCCGGTGTACTGGCCGATCATCCAGGAACCATTGCTGTTGATGGCAGCCTTCCCCGCGCCGAAGTTATCGGCTGCGTTGGCGCCCACGGTTGTTTCAAGCTTGGGCATGTAGCCCTTCGCAGCGAGTGAGGCCCACCAGTCGATGGTGTCCTGGAGTTTCTTGTCGTCGTAGTTGAAGTGGGTGCCCCATGGGTTCTTGTCCGTGGTGGTCCAGCCCGTGGTGGCGGACAGGTAGCTCCACTGCGTCTGCCCGGCGTTCTCGGCGTCGGAGCCTGGCAGTCCCAATCCGTAGACCGCAACGTTGTTCTTGTCGAAGCCTGCTTCGTCGCCGCGCTTGCCGTTCTTGTCCACGGTGAGGCGGGCGATCGCCTTCTCGTACGTTCCGCCGTCCTGCGGGTTCCAGTTCAGGGAGCCCATCTGTTCCGGGGTGATGCCGGCGTCCGTGGCCATCTTCTGGTTGTAGAACAGTGCGATGGTGTCCCAGTCCTTGGGCAGCCCGTAGCGCTTGCCGTCCTGGCCCACCCAGAGGTCGGCGAGGCCCTCGTTGTACTGTGAAAGCTCTACCTTGTCCTTGGTGACGGCGTCGTCAAGTGGCACGAGCTGCTTGGTCTTGAGGAAGTCCGGGTACTTGGACAGGTGGTCGGTAAAGACGTCCGGTGCGGTGCCGGAGGCCATGCCGTTGGTGATCTTGGACCAGTAGTCATCCCAGCCGGTCTGGGTGATCTTGACGGTGATGTCCGGGTTGGCCTTGGTGAAGTCCGCAGCGCACTGCTGGTAGGCAGGGAGCTGGTTGGCGTCCCACAGCCAGTAGTTGATCTCGCCCTTGGCAGCATCTCCTCCGGCGCTTCCGCCCGAGCAGGCGGACAGGGCGAGAGCAGCGGCTGCTGCTACGGCGACAGCGCCGAATGCCTTCTTGTTCATCATGGTTTGTCCTTTCAGGACGGGATGGGGTGCGGGCCGGCACATGCCGGTTCCGCGGGAGTGCGGTGGAGAAAGCTATTTGGTGCCGTTGAAGCCGATGGAGTTGACGATCCGTTTGCCGAAGATGGCGAAGAGGATCAGCACGGGCGTGGCGGACACGAGCGTTGCGGCCATGAGCCCGGACCAGTCCGGTGCGCCTTGCGGGGACTGGGATTTGAAGACTCCCAGACCCACGGTGAGCACCCGGGATTCTTCGGAGGTGCCCACGAGCAAGGGCCAGAAGTATTCGTTCCACTGGCCCATGAAGGTCAGCAGTGCCAGGGTCGCGATCGGTGCGGCCGCGTTGGGCATGATGATCTGGAAGAAGATCCGCCAGTGCTTGGCGCCGTCGAGCATGGCCGCTTCTTCGACTTCCCTGGACATGTTCAGGAAGAACTGGCGCATGAAGAAGATCGCGAACGGGGTCATGAACAGGTAGGGCAGCACGAGCCCGAGCATGGAATTCAACAGGCCCAGGTTCTTGATGAGCAGGAAGTTGGGCAGGGCGGTGAAAATCGGCGGGACGAGCATGGTGGCAAGGAACAGGGAGAAGACGGCGTCGCGGCCCTTCCATCGCAGCCGGGAGAAGGCATAGGCGGCCATCGAGCTGAAGAACACTGCGCAGGCTGTGGTGATGCCGGAGAAGAGCAACGAATTCCACAGGTATTGCCAGAAGTTGATCGAGGCACCGGAGCCGCCTTCTGCGATGGCTTCGGAGGCACTTTGGAGGCCGAAGACCCGCTTGAACGCGCCTAGGTTGAAGTCGGCCGGCAACAAGTTGGCGGAGTTAGCTGCGAGGGATCCATTGGAGGACAGGGCCGTGCGAAGTACCCAGTAGAAGGGCAGGATGCTCACGGCGATGGCCACGGCGAGAAGGGTCAAAGCGATGGCGCGGCGCCACTTGAAGGGGCGGCTGAAAGGACGACGGCGGGCGCCGTTCTTCTGGGAGGCAAGAGTGGTCATGGCGTGTCCTTAGTCCAGGTCAGACTGGTTGCCGCGGAGGAACTTCATCTGGATGAAGGCAACGATGGCGAGGATGAGGAAGAGGATGACGGCCAGTGCGGATCCGTAGCCGAAGTCCTGTTCGTTGAAGGCGCGCTGGTAGATGTAGAACTGCAGCACGCGGGTGGCGTTGACAGGTCCCCCGGCGGTGGTGACGGCAACGGTGTCGAAGACCTGGAAGGAACCGATCACGGTCACGACGAGGACAAGCACCAGGACCGGACGCAGCAGCGGCAAAGTGATCCTCCAGAAGGTGCTCACGGCCTTGGAACCGTCGATGCTTGCAGCCTCGTAGACGCTGTTGGGGATGGCCTGCAGGCCGGCGAAGATCAGTAGTGCTGTGTAGCCCATGTGCCGCCAGGTATTGATGAGTGCCTGGGTGGGGATGGCCCATTGCTCGCTGCCGAAGAAGGCCACCCGAGGCAGCCCGGTCCATTCGATGATCTGGTTGATGATTCCGATCTGGTAGTCAAGCATCCAGAACCACAACAGGGCCGCGATGACGTTGGCCATCAGATAGGGCATCAGGAGTGCACCGCGGATAAGGGTGGACTTTGCCACCCGGTGCATCAGGATTGCCAGGCCCAGGGCCAACGCCGTCTGAAGGACAATGTTGATCACGACGTACTCAGAGGTGACGCCCAGGGCGTTCCAGAACAGCGGATCCTTGGCTATGCGTTCGTAGTTCCTGGCGCCAATCCATTCCGGGTCACCCAGGATGCTGTACTCGGTGAAGCTCAGGTAGATGCCCCGGATGGTCGGCACGAGGTAGAAGAGGATCAATCCGACCATCGCCGGAGCGATGAAGAAGAGAGCGACCTTCAGGTCCCCGATGCCGCGGAAGCCGTCGGACGGTTTTCCCCTTTTCCGTGACTTTCGTGGCCCCCTGGGGACGGAGAGCCCCGGATCCGGTTGCTTGGTTAGCGTGGTCATCGTCGACCCTTTCCTGACTGTGATATGGGTAACAACTGGACTAGAATCTACACGAGTAGATCCGAACCATGCAAGCTTTTTGGGAAGATTTGTTCGTTTATGTCCAATTTGTTGACTCGTGTAGATCGTAGTGAAAGACTCAAACGAGCCCACTGAGGGGCCACTACAACTGCTGCCGAGTCAGCTCCAGGAAAGGCAAACGATGACGTTTTCGATCGGTGTTCTAGGTGTCGGGCAATTCGGAAGCCAGTTCGCGCACCTCTTCAAACTCCATCCCGGTGTCAGTGCCGTCTACGTGGTGGATGAGCTACCGGAGCGGGCCACGGCAGCTCAGGAGCGCTGGGGCCTTGATGGCGTGTTGGGAAGTTTTGAGGAACTCCTGGAGTCCGACGTCGATGCTGTCGCCATCTTCACGCAACGGTGGACTCACGGACCCCTCGTCGAGCGGGCGCTCCGCGCTGGCAAACACGTGTATTCCGCCGTCCCGATGGCGATCTCCGAAGCGGAAATCGAACGGATCATCCAAGCCGTCCGCGACACCAAGCTTGTTTACGCCATGGGGGAGACCAGCTACTACAACCCCGCGACTGTGTTCGCCAGGCAACAGCATGCCGCCGGGAAGTTTGGCCGGATCTTCTACACCGAAGGCGACTACGTCCACGACATGGACCTGGGTTTCTACGAGGCCTACCAGTACAGCGGTGGCGAACGGTGGAAGGAAACGGCGAGCTATCCGCCCATGCTGTATCCGACCCACGCCATCGGCGGCGTCCTGGGCGCCGTGCCGGGCCACGCTGTCAGCGTCAGTTGCATTGGGGTCAAAGACGATCGTGGAGATGGCGTCTTCGATAAAGACGTCAGTATGTTCGCCAACGATTTCTCGAACGCTACGGCATTGTTCGAAATGAACGACGGCGGTGCGATGCGCACCAACGAGATGCGCCGGGTCGGCTACCCCTCGCACCTGCGCGAGTCCCGCTTCCGCTTCTTTGGCACGGAAGCCAGTTTCGAGCAGCTGGCAACCACAACAGTGTGGCAGGACAAAACGAAGGTGGAGGACGTCTCGGAACAAGTTGAGACAAAGCCCACCATGTCAGCCGACGACCCCTCTTTGGCTGACGTGGCGCCGGAACTCCGGGATGCCTTCATTTCCGGCCTGGCACCTGTTCACGATCAGTCACGGCTACCCGAGGAATTCCTCGGAGCGCCCAACGGACACGAAGGCAGCCACCAATTCCTTGTGGATGACTTTGTCACCGCAGTCAACAACCGAACGCTGCCGCCCGTCAATGCGTGGGTTGCGGCCCGCTTCACCTTGCCCGGAATCGTAGCCCATGAATCTGCCCTCCGCGGCGGCGAACGCCTTCCCATCCGGGACTTCGGCGACGCTCCCTCCATGTAGCTAGCATTTACCTCATGACAACTTCGGCAGTACAAACCCCGCGCGGACCGGTTACACGCAAAGACGTGGCCCGGTACGCCGGGGTGAGTACCGCCGTCGTGAGCTACGTTGTGAACGGCGGGCCCAAGAACGTGGCCCCGGCGACGGAAGCCAAAGTGCGCGACGCCATCCGTATCCTCGGCTACCGTCCCAACGCTGCGGCGCGGGCTCTGAAGCTCGGGTCAAGCGAAACCGTGGGCGTGATTGTTCCCGACAACACAAACCCTTTTTTCTCGCAGCTCGCCCACGCTGTTGAAGATGCTGCAGCAGAACTTGGCTACGGCATGGTCCTCACCAACTCGGGCGGCAGCCTGGCCAAAGAGCGGCAAAACATCCGCAACCTTGCCGCGCGCCAAGTGGACGGAGTCTTCCTGGCGAGCTGCGTGTTCGATCCCGATCTGACCGACCTTGAAGCCTCGGAAATCCCATCGGTGTTGCTGAACAATGCCGGCTCGCCCCCGGGGTTCACGAGTGTAGGTGTGGACCTCGAAGCGGGTGCCCGGGCCGCCGTCGAGCACCTCATAGGCCACGGCCACACAAACATTGGCTTGGCCATAGGAACCAACACAGGTAACCAGCTCGACGGACGTGAAGTGGGCTGGCTTCGAACTTTGCGCGACGCTGGACTGCCCGATGGCCCCATGCTTCATGGCGAGTTCAGCAGGCCGGGAGGCTACGAGGTAGGCAAGCGTTTCCTGGCCATGGCCATGGCCAACCGGCCCACGGCAATTTTCGCCAGTAACGACATGCAGGCCATCGGAATCCTCCGCGCCCTCCACGAGGCGGGGCTGAACGTTCCCGATGATATGGCCGTGGTGTCTTTCGACGGTTCCCTCGATTCCGAATACAGTTGGCCCGCGCTGACTACCGTGGCCCAGCCTGTGGAGGCGATGGCTGAAGCAGCTGTTCGGGCACTCGTGGGGGAGGGGCGGGGCGAGGCACTGCAGCACAGCATCCTGCCCACGGAGCTGATCGTGCGCCAGTCGTGCGGCTGCAAGTGACCTCCCGACGTTCTCTCACATCCTGCCGCCTGGACGCAGATGTTCTATCACATCCTCCGTCGATGTGAGAGAACATCCCTCAAAAAGGGCCCCGATGTGAGAGAACATCCGCGGGCTACGAGTCCATGCTGGCGTAGCGTTCGGGCCGGGCGAGTACCTGGCCGATCTGTGCAGTGCCCGCGGCCAGGGCGAGCCGGACCAAGAGGAAGCCGGCCGCAAAAACTCCACCAACGGTCAGGAACACCACGGGCCGGGTCAACAGGGCAGGACCCGCCAGTGGCAGGACCAACGCTGCTGCTGCGGCCGCAGAGATGCCCGCCACGAGGAGCAATGGGGTCATCACTGCCTTGACCCGTGCAGCCACCATAAGTTTCTGCGGCATCCCTACCCGGTCCAGGGCCACGAGGGTCGAGGCACGATCCAGCACGGCAGCGGCTTGGTTCACGCCGGCGGAACAAGCCACCATGAGGAACGAGCCCAGCAGGGTGATCATCACGCCGGTGTTGATATCGCGCACCAGCAGCGTGGATTCATCCGATGTGCTGCTGCCCATCGTGTCCGCCACCGCCATGCCGACGCCCACGAACACTCCCACAAAACTGGTCATCGCGACGCCCCCAACTTGTCGCCACGATTCCTTGGGACTTTCCAGGACTGTCCGAGCAGCGAGCAGTTGTTCGGGGCGCCTTGCTCTCTTGAGCTGCGACGACGCCTGAAGTCGGAGGACCCACGGCCCCATCAGGTTCAGTGCAAGCAGGGCCAGTCCGAAGCAGCCGCCCATCACTGCGATAATCACCATAAACGCGCCGAAACTGCTGAGCATGCCCATGGCCACCACTCCGAAGACCACCACCACGGCCGCGATGACACCGCGAACCCAGTGGGCGCCGTCGGCCGTTTGCCTGGTCCGCACGCCCAGCGGCGTCAGTACCACCTTCCGCAGGCCAAGCGCAGCGCTCGCTGCGGCAAGGACGCAGACTGCCAGGATGCACCCGAGAATTGATGGCACGGACAACCAAGCATGGCCGCCTAGCGATTGTCCCCGGAACTGGATCAATCCCAGAAAAGGCGCCGCGCAGGCATACAGGCAAGCACCAGCTACCGCCCCGATCGCCGCCAGGACTGTTGATTCTATGATCGTCATCCATATGACCGTGGCACTACTGGCACCCAAGAGGCGAAGGGACGCCAGGCGGTCATCACGACGGCGGGCGGCCAGTCGTGCTGCAGAGGCACCGAGCGTCAGCAGCGGTATGACGAGCAAGACCATGGCGACGACGGCCAGCGCCTGGTAGGTGCCCGCGATGTCATCAGACCATGACCAGAAGACTTGGGAACCGCCAGCCACCGTCAAGAGGAGTGCCGTGACCGTGCCGAACGCGAGAATTGGCAACCCTGCGTCGCGCAGTTTGGTTTGGTGCAGCCCTGTTTGACGGCTGCTGCTCCGGGAGAGGTACGGGGTGAGGCGAAGGGCAAGGGCAAGGCTAGACATTGAACGCACCCTTGAAGTCAGTGGTTGCAGGGGCCGACTGGCTGGGAGGGGGAACGGCGCAGCCAGTGTCCGCCACGATCCGGCCGTCACGCAGTTCCACGACGCGTTGGCAGCGTGCTGCCACGTTGGGGTCGTGGGTGACCACCAGCAGCGTTCGGCCATTGGCTGCGACGGACTGAAGCAACACGTCGAGGACCTCATTTGAGGTGGCGGAGTCCAAGGCACCAGTGGGTTCGTCGGCAAAGACGATGCGTGCACCTGTGACCTGGGCCCGGGCGATGGCCACCCGCTGGACCTGCCCGCCAGACAATTCACCGAGCCTGCGCTGCTCCATGCCGGCAAGGCCAAGGGCCGCCAGCCACTCGGCGGCACGGGCCTCGGAGGTAGTCCGATCGGTGCCGTTCAGCATCAGCGCCAAAGCAACGTTCTCAAGGGCGGTCAGTTCCGGCAGCAACATGCCCTGCTGGAAGACGAAACCGAATTCCTCCCGGCGGAGACGGGAAAGAGCCCCATCTCCGAGGGAATCCAACCGGACCGGACCGGCCGCCGAGCTCAAGGTGACCGTACCGGCGTCGGGCCTCAAAATCCCGGCTAGGCAGTGCAGAAGGGTGGTCTTACCGGAACCCGACGGCCCAATGATTGCAATGGATTCGCCCGCAATTCCGGCGAAGTCCACGTGATCGAGCGCGATGTTGCCGGGGTAGTGCTTGGTGAGTTGCTGAGCGTGGAGGATGGCGTTCATGAATCCAGCATCCCCAAAGGCCCCATCCCTAGGCGTCAGCCCACTGGTTGAACTCCCCGGGCAGGCCTCCACCCGCGGTATGAGAGCCTACTTGGCCTGGACGTCCGCGATTCTCAGCTTCGCAACATTCTCGGCAAGCACGCGGCGGGCATCCTCACCCAGGTTCGAATCGGTGATGAGCTCGTCGGCCTCTTCCAACTGGGCAATGGAGGCTATGCCCACTACGCCCCACTTGCTGTAGTCGGCCAGGACCACAGTGCTGCGGGCCGATGCCATGAATGCACGGTCCGTTTCGGCCTCGAGCAGATTGGGGGTGGTGAAACCTGCCTGGGCGTCCATGCCATGGACGCCCAGGAACAGGACGTCAAGATGAAGCTGCTTGAGCGAGGACGTCGCAATGGGCCCCACCAACGCGTCCGACGGCGTGCGCTCGCCGCCAATAAGGATCACGGTTGAGCCGAACCGGGCCGGCCCTGATGAAGACCCATGATGGAACAGATCGGCAATCCGCACGGAGTTGGTGACAACGGTGATTCGGGGACCATGGACGAGCTCCTGCGCCAGCGCCCATGTGGTGGTTCCCGCGCTGAGCCCGATCGCCATGCCTTCGTGGACCAGCGAGGCAGCCTCGACCGCAATGGCATGCTTTTCGGCCGTTAGTTGTGTGGACTTGAGCTCAAAGCCGGGCTCGTGGGTGCTGGCATCGCCGGGAAGTTTGGCCCCTCCATGAATGCGTTCCACCCGGCCGGTTTCCTCGAGGGCTTCTATATCACGCCGGACGGTCATGGGGGAGACGCCCAGCAACTGGGCGAGGTCCGATACCCGCACAACGCGCTCGCGCTGGACGGCATCGATGATGGCGGAGTGGCGTGCTGCCTGAAGCATCAGGGCCTTTCTGGAGAGCCTCATCAAACTTGAGGCTGATTCTGGCTCCAGTCTAGGACGCGGCGCTGCTGCCGGGTGGCAAATGTAGTCACGGCGTCGTCACGATCCTTGTGAACGCACGACGGCGCCGTTCGCCTTGGGAGGGGAGCGGCGCCGTCGACTAGTGGGACCGGGGGAGGCTACTTACGCAGCGATTCCGCGATCTGGGTCATGATGGCGGGGTCTGCCAAGGTGGTGGCATCGCCGGTGTCGCGGCCTTCTGCGATGTCTTTCAGGAGGCGGCGGACGATCTTGCCCGAGCGGGTCTTCGGCAATTCCGGCACGATCAGCAACTGCTTGGGCTTGGCGATGGGGCCGATTTCCTTGCCCACGTGGTTGCGCAGCTCCAGGACGGTTTCGTCGCCGCCGTTTACGGCGTCGCCGCGGAGGATGACGAACGCGACGATGGCCTGCCCGGTGGTCTCGTCAGCGGCGCCCACGACGGCTGCTTCGGCCACGGAGGGGTGGGAGACGAGGGCGGATTCGATCTCGGTGGTGGAGAGGCGGTGGCCGGAGACGTTCATGACGTCGTCCACCCGGCCCAGGAGCCAGACGTCGCCGTCTTCGTCCTTCTTGGCGCCGTCACCGGCGAAGTACATGGTCTTGAAACGGGACCAGTAGGTGTCCTTGAACCGTTCCGGGTCGCCCCAGATACCGCGGAGCATGGAGGGCCACGGTTCGCGGACCACAAGGTAGCCGCCTTCGCCGTTGGCAACGGACTCGCCGGTTTCGTCCACCACGTCCACGGCGATACCGGGCAGTGGTACCTGGGCTGAGCCGGGTTTGGTGGCGGTGACGCCGGGCAGGGGTGCGATCATCTGCGCACCGGTTTCGGTCTGCCACCAGGTGTCCACGATCGGGGCGGGGTGTTCCTTGCGTTCGCCGTTCTTGCCGGCGTTGCCGCCGATGACCTCGCGGTACCACATCCACGCTTCGGGGTTGATGGGTTCGCCCACGGAGCCCAGGACGCGGATGGAGGACAGATCGTACTTGCCCGGGATCTCCCGGCCCCACTTCATGAACGTCCGGATCGCCGTGGGGGCGGTGTAGAGGATGGAGACTTTGTACTTCTCCACGATCTCCCACCAGCGGCCCTGGTGCGGGGAATCCGGTGTGCCTTCATACATGACCTGGGTGGCGCCGTTGATCAGCGGTGCGTAGGCGACGTAGGAGTGCCCGGTGACCCATCCGACGTCGGCGGTGCACCAATACACGTCCGTTTCCGGGTGAAGGTCAAAGACGGCCTTGTGCGTGTAGGCGCTCTGGGTGAGGTAGCCGCCGGTGGTGTGCAGGATGCCCTTGGGCTTGCCGGTGGTACCGGAGGTGTACAGGATGAACAAAGGGTGCTCAGAGTCATGCCCGACGGCGGTGTGCTCGGTTGCTGCCTTGTCAACGGTGTCAGCCCACCAGAGATCGCGGCCTTGGACCCAGTTGACGTCCTCGCCGTTGCGCTTGACCACGACGACGTTCTGCACGGAGTGCCCCTCTTTACTGAGGGCCTCGTCCACGGCCGGCTTCAGCGGGCTGGGCTTGCCCCGGCGGTAGGTGCCGTCCGCAGTGACCACGAGCTTGGCCTCGGCGTCCTCGATGCGGGACCGGAGCGCGTCGGCGGAGAAGCCGCCGAACACCACCGAATGCACAGCACCGATCCGGGCGCAGGCCAGGATCGTGATGACGGCCTCGGGAATCATCGGCAGGTACACGGCCACGCGGTCGCCCTTGGCAACACCGAGGGCTTCGAAGGCGTTCGCGGCCTTCTTAACCTCCTCGGTCAACTGCGCATACGTGTACGTGCGGGTATCGCCGGGCTCACCCTCGAAGTAAATGGCAACCCGGTCTCCCAAGCCGTTCTCCACATGGCGGTCCAACGCGTTGTACGCGGCGTTGACCTCACCGCCCACAAACCACTTGGCGAACGGCGGATCCGACCAATCCAAGGCATCGCTGAAGTCCTTGTCCCAGCTCAGCAGCTCACGGGCCTGCTTCGCCCAAAACGCGGGACGGTCCGCTTCGGCCTTTTTGTACTCATCGGCGCTAGCCACGGCGTTCGCGGCAAACTCAGGTGATGGAGGGAACTTACGGTTCTCGTGGAGCAAATTCTCGAGAGCCTCGACGTGCGGTGCCGGACCGTTCTGCGGCGTCGACGCTGCAGCGGTGGCCGTGGATCCGGTGGTGTCCTGGGACATGGTGAACCTCATCATTCATCGATCTTTGCTGCGCGGACGCCGCCAGCTAAGTCCGCACTCCAGCCGTGAGCCGTTGCAGTGCGTCCCGCGGCGGATCCGCAGAGTGTTGTCCGCCTTCAACATTATCCCTTTGGGAGGTCCTACGTGTGCGTGGTCACAAATGGGTCAGCGAGCGGTACGGATTCGTCGACGAATGGCTGCTTTGGTTGTCAGGAACCGCTTACATGACGGGGTTGGCAACGCCAGACTGTAAGGAACCTTGGAGTTTCCTGTGGACGGAGCAGCGTGGCCGATTTCAGCTAGAAGAGTGTCAGTGGCGTGGCATAGGCTGAATAAGTCTTGGGACGCATCGTCAGGTGTGCCCGGTTTTCCGCGGAAACCTGCGGAAAATACCGGTCCGGACTGTCCAAGACGCCGCCGTACGAAGGAGAAATAGATGAACCAGCTGAGCCCAGGCCCGCACGACTCACATCCGACGGGACCGGACACCGCGGCTGGAAAGGCGAACGACGCCGGTACCACCACTGCTGCGAAGTCCGCCTCAGGCGCACCCACCAAATACGAGGCGGTTGCCGGCCCTTTCACCATTCGTGACCTCACGGTTTTCGGTTCCGTACTCCTGATGTTCACCGCCTCGCTGCTGCCCATGTTCGGTGGCCGTTACAACCTGTGGAACCTGGACAACCTTTTCTTCCTCCTTCTGGGAATCATCCTGCCGGTAGTTGTTGTGGCGCTTTTCGTTGCCCGTCGGCTGCAGCCCGGGACCATTGTCCGCGTCGGCTCGTTGTCGATTGACCAGTTCGCTTCCGTGACCGCTGCATTCGCGGTGCCGTTGTTCTTCCTGACGATCGTTGATTCCTTCAACGGCAGCGTCCTGCTGGGCCTGGTGGGTTCCGTGGGCTTGCTGGCCGCCACCGTCCTGGCCCCGCATCTGCCAGTGCTATCGGCTGACTTCAAGGGCCGCACTGAAACACCGGCCCACATTGTTGCCCGCCAGGCAGCGATTCCCACCCGTAAACCGGCTGCCCCAAAGCCTCCCAAGGAACCCAAAGCGCCGAAGTCGGCCAGCGGGCCTTCGACGCCCGACTCCCGAGCAACGGGGTATCAGGCGCAGGGTGCAGGTTCTGCCAGTGTCCATCCATATGCTCCGCCAGCCGGTGCGAGCCCCTACGCTCCGCCAGCCACGTCCGGCCGCGTTGCTCCGGCCCCAACTGGTGGGCCCGCCGTCGTGCATTCGGCCGATTCCACGCCTGCTGCGGATCCTCATGCTGCCGCACCCTCCTCTGCTCCCTCGCCCGCAGCAGCAGCGCCCGCAGCTGCCGCCCCTGCCGCTGCCCCGGCTGCATCCGGGTCGCCCGCTCCGGCTTCTCCAGCAGAGCCCTCACCGGCCGAGCCCGACGTCGTCGTGGAAAGCCCGGGACAACCGCAATCGCCGACGCAGGCACCGGCCACTACCCAGCACGCCCAGCAACCGGCTGCCCGGCAGCCCGCCGCCGCACAGCCCGCAGCAGCCCAGCAGCCCGCCGCCCAGACGCCGGCCGCCCAGACGTCCGGAAATGAGCGCGGATGGGCTGCCACCATGGCCACGCCCATCGTGTCCGCCGATACCCGTTCCGTGAGCGACTCCATTGGGGCCACTGTGGATCCGTCCAGCCGTTCTGATGATTCCGGTTCTTCTCCTGCCTATGAAGCCTTCTGGTTTGCCGTAGCCCAGCCTCGAACTGCATATGACGAACGGACAGGTGCTCCGGCCTTCACCATTGAGCCTGGCGGTTGGGTCCTCGCGCTCGAGGACCGTGGCGACGAATTCCTGGTCCAGGACACCGATGGCAAGGTTGGGGTCCTGCGGGAGCTCAGCAATATCGAACGCGGCTGAGAAGGACGCTGTGGCCATCGCTGAAGCTGGTTCCCTGCTCGCCTTGAAACGCCGGGCACGCAAGATCAACAGGATCTTGGCTGACAAATACCCTTATGCTCACGCCGAGCTGGATTTCCGGAATCCGTTTGAGCTTGTGGTGGCCACAGTCCTCTCGGCCCAGACCACGGACGTACTGGTCAACCAAGTCACCAAGATCCTGTTTGCCCGCTACCCGGACGCCCGTGCCTTGGCGGAAGCGGACCCTGCTGAGCTGGAATCGATCCTGCAGCCCACTGGTTTCTTCAGGGCAAAGGCCAGGAACGTCCTGGCCCTTAGCACCCGGTTAGTGGACGAGTACGACGGCGAGGTTCCAGGTCGCCTCGAGGATTTAGTGACACTTCCGGGCGTCGGGCGCAAAACAGCCAACGTGGTCCTCGGGAACGCCTTTGGTGTCCCCGGAATAACTGTAGATACGCACTTCGGGAGACTGGCACGCCGTTTCGGGTGGACGGTGTCCGATGATCCCGTGAAGATCGAATTCGACGTCGCTGAGCTCTTTGAACCACGCGACTGGACCATGCTTTCGCATCGCGTGGTCTTCCACGGCCGGAGGATATGCCACGCTAAGAAACCCGCCTGTGGGGCGTGCCCGGTTGCCAGTCTCTGTCCCAGCTATGGCGACGGCGAGACCGACCCCGTCAAGGCGGCAAAGTTGTTGAAGTACGAGCTCGCGCCCGGCAACGAGGCACTGTTGGAGAAGTTGCTTGCCGAGACGCACAGGGCGGCGGAGATCCGGATGGAATCACAGAGGAGGCCCGGGTGACCGCGTTTGAGGACCTTGCCAAGTTAGTGTCCCGCTTTGAGGCCGGCGAGCAGCAACATTCTTCCCACTGGGCGCAGTTGCCGGTCACGCCGGAAACCAATCGCGCCGCCGCCGTGCTCATGCTCTTTGGTGTGCTGGACAACATCCCGGCCGAATCCGGACGCCCCTTTGCGCCGGCGGACCTCGACGTCCTCCTGCTTGAACGGGCTCACACCCTGGACGACCATCCAGGCCAGGTAGCGTTTCCGGGCGGGAGCGTGGATCCGGAGGATGACTCCGTGGTGTCCGCGGCCTTGCGTGAGGCAGTGGAAGAGACAGGGCTGGACGTCAGTGGCGTGAAGGTGCTGGGCGTCATCCCCGAGCTCGGGCTGATCCGCAGCAATTTCCGGGTGACACCCGTACTTGCCTGGTGGGACTCTCCATCACCCGTTCGCGTCGTCGATTACGCTGAGTCCGCCCAGGTGTTCCGGGTCCCGGTTCGGGATCTCCTGGACCCCGTCAACCGGGTATCCGCCACCATTTCCCGTTTCGGCCGGACTTTCAGGAGTCCGGGTTTTACCGTCAACGGCGTCGTGGTCTGGGGCTTTACCGGGATGGTACTCAGCGGTTTGTTCGACGAACTCGGATGGACGGTCCCCTGGGACCAGGACAAGCTGTACGAGATCGAGCTCTAGCAGCTCCGGCCGCGGGCGCCGTTCAGGCAGCCCTTCGGTTCGCCGTCGAGCGGTCCACGATCAGCCCTGTTGCGGCGTTTTCACGCACTGCATTAATGCCGTCCACCACGCCTTTGAGATGCTTGAACGTTGGTGACTCCGCTACAACCGTTCCGTCCGCCGCTGTAAGGCGAAACCGGTACGAGTCGTCGCTGTCTTTGAGAATTTCGAACCTGCCAGCCATTTTGTGCTGTCCCCCTTGATGCTTCCTTGCAGCAGTCGTGGGCCGGTGTGCCGATCCCACCTAGAGAACGTATCCAGAAGCCAGCGGGAAAGAAAGTTACTTTGGGGTACCGGTCATGGAATTGTCATGCACCATCACACTGCGAGATGTGACTGGCTTGTTGTGAGGGTGGCAGCTAATCTGAGCGCCGGCTGCTCCGTCGGGCCGTCTACTCCATCGTGCCGGCCACTCCGTCGTGCCACCTGTCGACGGCGAAGGTGACGAATGATCAACCCAGCAGCATTCGGCGAGGCTCAGGGACAGGGGAAGCGAGCAACGCTGCCCGGAGGCTGGCCTCGGTCTCGGCGAGCCTACGTTGTTCCATGTTTTGAAGGTCCTCGACGTCCAAGGGCTCTACACCGGGCATTTCTGAAAGACTTTTTATCCATGCCTGGCCAGCCACGCTGTCGTGTTGTTCTCCGAGGAGACGCTGCAGGGTCATCGATGGTTGGATGATCGCCGTGGCGCCTGCACCCAGGACAGGGGCCACCGCCTCCACGGAGTACCGCAATACTTTGATGTCCTTTCGCGCGCCATGAAGCACTTCGTTGCGTTCTGCTTCATCGGCATGCCTGCTGTCCGGCTCCAGGGTTCGTTGCGTAGTTTCCAAGCTCTTCTGCACCGTCTCCCAACGCGGCTGCAGGAGTTCCACCACCTCGAGGAAACTGGGATGGTTGTCGGTTTCCCCTGCCGCCAAGTGGGCCGTTGCAGGAAGGAGGGCTTGCCGGGTTGCCTTGACGATTCCCTGCCATCGACTTCCGGTCCCGATCCGGGTAGCCATTGCGTTACTGCTGGCAAGGAGCTGGTTCACGGCTTTATGGAGTGCTTCCGGTGACAACCAGGCCTCTGATGCGTCCAGCCATAGCGCCAAACGCAGGGACAGAACGTATGCGTCGCGGGCTTCGCCGAGGGAGCGCGCCAGCCACCGGACGTCTCGGCCCGTGGCTCCCGGGACGTCAGGGAGAACGGATTTGTAGCATGAAAGGACAGAACGGAGCCGCCGAAGCGCCAGCCGGGCCCCGTGGACGGCGTCCTGGTCGGCCGCGCCAACCAGCGGCAAGCAGCCTTCCAGCTCTGCAAGTTGGAAAGCAATGTACGAATCCACGGAATCACGCACGTCCGAACCCACGTGGCCAGTTTCCTCCGGGACAGCAGGGGTGGACAAGCAGGTGCCTACTTCGCTTTGTCGTAAGAATCGACGACGGCGACACTCACCGGGAATTCGACCGGAATTCGCCCGAACATAAGCTCTTTCGCTGCGTTTGCGGACTCCTCGATCGCCTGGATGCAGGCGTCTACGGCCTCATCCGGGGCATGGACCATTACTTCGTCGTGAAGGAAGAAGACGAGCTCCCCTGAGGGTAAGCCTTCGGCATCCAAAGCCCGCAGCCGCCGTCGTAATTCCGCCAACCAGCAGGAAGCCCATTCCGCAGCCGAGCCCTGGACTACGAAGTTCCGCGTGAACCGGCCACGAGAGCGCGCCAGGTTGTCGGCTCGCCGCTGCTCCTCGGCGGTGGTGGACTGTTGGCTTCGCAACCAGCCGTGGGACGGGGGTGGGCTGCTTCGCCCCAAACGGGTGGTGACGGTCCGGCCTGCCTCGCCTTCTCTGGCTGCTTGCTCCACAAAGCCCACCGCTCGCGGGTACGTGCGTGCCAGTTGCGGCATGAGCCTGCCCGATTCACCGGTGGTGGCGCCGTAAATGGCGCCGAGCAGCGCCACCTTCGCCTTGGACCGGTCCCCACCGAAACCTTGGGCCGCGATACCGGCGTAAAGGTCCTTATCGCGCGCGGCCTCGGCCATTTTTGTGTCCTGGGCGAGCGCTACAAGGACGCGCGGTTCCAGCTGGGAGGCATCGGCAACAATGAGCTTGTGGCCAGGGTCCGCACGAACTGCGGCACGGATGTTTTTGGGAATCTGCAGAGCACCTCCGCCGCGGGATGCCCACCTTCCGGACACCACGCCTCCCACTACATACTCGGGGTGGAACCGGCCATCCTGGACCCACGCATCCAGCCAGGCCCACCCATTCGCGGTATGCAGGCGGGAGAGCTTCTTGTACGCAAGCAGAGGCTGGATCGCAGGGTGTTTGGACTCCTGGAGCTCCCATTGCCGGGTGCTTTTGACTTCGATTCCGTTCCGATGGAGGGCCCGCATAAGGTCTTGAGGGGAGTCCGGGTTCAGGCTTGGTGAAGTGAGGATCTCCCGCAGCTCGTTGCACAGCATCTCAAGTGCCCGCGGCCTATGGCCAAGTGGCGGACGGGGCCCGAGTACGTCGGCAAGGATCTGCTCGTGCACCTCTTCCCGCCAGGGAACGCCGGAGTGTTGCATTTCCACCGCAACGATTGCACAGGCAGACTCGGCCGCGAGCAACAATTGCAAGCGTTGCTTCCGTTGGTCGTCATCAGGTACCTGGGCGATCGCGTGCTGTTGCGCAGCAAACTGATCCCTCAGTTCAGCCAGCCCGGGACTTTTGGAGGCCGGGGTGAAGTCGTCAAAGAGTGCCCCTTGATCGGCTGGCGGGGGTGGGGGCTGCAGTGTCCGCGGCGGCGTTGAATCGTCGTCTTGCGTGAGCTTTTCTGCGTTCTTTGCGTAGTCTGTGTGCGCCGTGAAAGATGAGTGCGCCAGGATGGCTCCGCAGAGGGCGAGGTCGTGGCAGCGCTCCAGTTTCACGCCGCTCCTCAGGAGTTCCGGGTAGCAATCCTGCGCGCGATGCCACACCCAGCGGGGCCGCTGGCTTTCCAGTTCACGGACGACGCCGGGTAACTCAGCTCGCGCCACGACGCGAGGGTCCGTGGTGGCCTTCCCCGTCGGAGAGACTCTTTGTATGGCTGCGCCGTCCGGATGGGCGGCGAGCAGCAAATACATGGTTTCCATTCTGCCCTGTGGGAACACATCAACTGTTCCTCCACAACCCTCGTTTGGGCAGGGTTGTCCACATGGGGCGTTTGAGAGCTTATGTTGCAGGCTTCGACGCCGGGAAAGTGGCTTCATGAGCAAGCGACATTTTGGGCGCAGACGGTCCAGCAACGAACTCTTGGGGCAGGCTGCGGACGAATCATGGATGCCCGGGGAAGCTGCCGAAATCTTACTCGTCACCGGCGATGCCTACCTGCAGGAAGAGGCGCGAAGAATCGTCGCTGCCGCCGGTGGCAGCCTCGAGTTGGCCGCCGACGTCGGAGCGGCAATGAATGGCTGGGATGGCGCCGACGTTGTTCTGGTGGGCAGCGACATCCGCGAGCTGCCGCCTCGAAGGCAAGCGCCCACTGTCTTACTGGGCAGGTCTGTTGAGGGCGATGGGTTGTGGCGGCTGGCTGCTGTCCTGGGCGCAGAGCGTGTAGCTGTCCTTCCCGAGGCCGCAAATTGGTTGGCCGAGTACTTGAGCGTGTCCGGTTCGCCGGAACCTGGCGGTTTCGTTATCGGGATTGTGGGAGGCTGCGGTGGGGCTGGAGCCTCCACCACAGCAATTTGGCTTGCCCAGGCAGCGGCAGGCCACGGCATCAGCACTATCCTGATGGACGGCGATCCTTGGGGTGGTGGCCTGGAACTGGCGATCACCGTTAAAGATGTGGCTGGCTTGCGCTGGCCGGACTTCGCCGAAACGCGGGGAAGCATTGATCCCGTCCAATTCAGGGACTCCCTGCCGGTGGCTGGTGGCTTCGCGTTCCTGTCGTGGCCGGGTACGCGTGAAGCGTTCACCACACCGGATGCCGGTTCTGTGGCCGCTGTCATGGATGCCGCGCGACGAAGTTTCGAACTCGTCGTGGTGGACATTGGGCGCAGTGAGGAATGCCTGCGAACCTTCGCGTGGGACTGCGAGAGGATCCTGTTGATGACCACAGCCCACCTGAAACCGGCTGTTGCCGCGGCCCGCATCCTCAACGAGCTGCCACCCTTGGACACGGGATTGGTGGTCCGGGGCGGTGGCCCTTCGGCCGTTGATGCGCAACTCATTGCCGAGTCGTTGGGACTGCCGCTGTTGGGGATTCTTCCGGAGATTCGAGGAGCGGCCGCGGGGACCGAACTCGGTCGGCTCCTTGATCTGGGGCGTCGCAAGTCCGTGAACCGGTTCGCCCGGGGCGTGCTGGAATTGAACGGCACGATTGAATGAGCCGTCAGGACAGAAGCGCGCAAGCCTGGCCCCGGACATCCTTCACCGCTGGGCGCCGGAGTCAGAGCCGTCGGTTGGACTCCGTCCTTCTTGAAACCGTCCGGGAGTCTGTCCTCTCGGGAAACGGGCCAGTAACACCCTCCACTGTTGCGGCCGCCGTACAGGCCAGCGGCAAGCTGTTGGGTACGGCCGGAGCACTAGAGGCCGCGGAATCCATTAATGCGGAATTGAATGGTCTGGGGCCCCTGCAGCAGCTTGCACACGATCCCTCGGTCACAGACATCTTCGTCAATGGCCCCGGGTCCGTCTGGCTCGACCGCGGTCGGGGCCTGGAACGGTCCCCGGTGCAGTTCGATTCTGAACAGCAAGTCAGGGCGCTGGCCGCAAGGCTGGTCTCTGCAGGTGGTCGCCGGTTGGACGACGGCTCTCCCTGCGTAGATGTCAGGCTCAAAGGCGGCTATCGCGTACATGCAGTTCTGGCGCCTATATCAACTGCGGGGACTCTGTTGTCGATTCGAATTCGGCGCGAAGAAACCTTCACAATGGCTGAATTGCGCGACGGTGGCATGTTCGACCAGCACATCGAGGCTCTTCTCCGCGCAATTGTGGAGCAGCGCTTGAGCTTCCTGGTCAGCGGTGCCACGGGATCAGGGAAGACCACACTCCTGTCCACCATGCTCGGGCTGTGCAACCCGTCCGAACGATTGGTATTGATCGAAGATGCCGCTGAACTCAATCCGGTCCACCCGCATGTACTCACCCTTGAATCCCGCCATGGAAACCTTGAGGGAGGTGGAGCGCTGGACCTTGGCGAGTTGGTCCGTCAAGCCCTGCGTATGCGTCCGGACCGGCTCATTGTGGGAGAGTGTCGCGGCGCCGAAGTCCGCGAGTTACTCACCGCGCTCAATACCGGTCATACAGGCGGCGGAGGAACAATCCACGCCAACACGGCGGAAGCAGTTCCGGCGCGGCTGACGGCTCTCGGCGCGCTCGCAGGGTTGAACGCCGAGGCCGTTCGGTTGCAGGTCTCAAGTGCATTGGACGTTGTTATTCATGTGGAACGGACGCCGTTGGGGCGGAAAGTAGGCTCGATCGGTGTGCTGACTGACTCCTTGCACGGCCAACAAGTGGTGACCGCACTGCGATGGAGCCCCGAGGGCCTAGTGCAGGGACCAGCGTGGGCGGAGCTGAGTTCACGGCTTTCTCCTGGGGTATCCGGGGAGGCGGACGGATCTTTGCAGGGCCTACCCGTCGGCCCGGATGTACTCACAGTGAGGGGTCTGGACTTGTGATCCCCACCCTGGTGCTAGCACTGGCGCTGGCGGCATTGCTCCAGCTCAAGCCGCCCCAAGCCGGCAGCCGACGAATGCGGGCAAGACTCGCCAAGCCCTCGTCCCTGAGTGGGACCGGTGTTCGGAAAGAGCATGCAACACCAGGAGTGGGCAAAAGGCCGTGGCGCATGTGGCGCGCAAAGATAGAACCCTTATCCCTCGTGGTGTTGGTGCAGCAACTCGCTGCACTTTTGCGAGGAGGACGCGGACAATCGCAGCTTTGGGAAGAATTATGGCTCGTCCATGGCTCCGGACCGGGCCTGGAGGCCTTGCCGAGGACCACAGCCCACCTGCCGACTCCAGGAATCTCAGTGGAATCCGTCAGGGTGCTGGCCTCCGCACGGGCAGCCTCAACCATTGGAAATTCCCCAGCAGAAGCTATTCGCAACAGCTCGGCGAAGGTCTATCCAGGCCGGGGAAGCACGGAACGCCGCATCTGGGTGGAATTGGCCGCATGCCTTGATGTAGCCCAAACCAGTGGTTGTCCACTCGCAGAGCTCCTCACCAGGTTCGCAGCACAACTCGAAGCCGAGGAAGATTCTGAAGCAGCACGTCAAACTGCCCTCGCTGGACCCAAAGCCACGGTGAGGTTGCTGTCCTGGCTCCCGGTCTTTGGCTTGGTGCTCGGGATGGCCCTCGGAGTGGACCCGTTGGGAATCCTGCTGGGTAATGTCTTCGGAGTGGCCACTCTGATCATTGGCCTTCTGATGACCGTCGCAGGGCGTGTGTGGTCCTCCCGGCTCGTCGCTTCGGCGGTAGGGTCCACATGATGCTTATTGCGCTCGTGGCGGTGCTGGCTCTGGCGGCCTTTGTGGGATTCGCCAGGCCAGCAGGGCTTCGCGGCCGGTTGTACACAAGTTTGGCCGAGGAGCGTAACTCCAAGGACGACTCCAGCCTTCGACCAGAGGCCGCCAGTACGGGGGACGGGCTTCGGGACACGGCGATGATGCTGGAACTCGTAGCTTCCATGCTGGATGCAGGTGCCGGAATCGGGCGGGCACTGGAACTGATTTCCCTTAGCGCCGCACCGAAAATCAGCCAGGATCTCCGTCCCGTCGTCGCTGCGCTTGCCATGGGGGCCGACTGGGACGCTGCCTGGCGAAAGCCTGCCCAGCATCAGCCCGAGGTAGCGCGCTTGAAGGATGCTCTGGCTTTCGCCGCATTGACCGGTGCGCCCTCGGCTTCCATTCTTTATGCCCAAGCGGCCAGGGAGCGCCGCGAGCAATTCCGTGCCGCCGAGAAGCGAGCTGCCGCCCTGGGAGTGAAGCTTGTGGTTCCCCTGGGCCTTTGTTCCTTGCCCGCCTTCATTTGCCTGGGAATCGTGCCCGTCCTCATCGCCATGCTTCCGGCTGGATAGCGAACGTTATCAGCGCTTGCCCGGCTGCCGTCTCTTCCTCCACAACCAGTCCCAGCGGGTGGTTATCCACTTGGCTGAACCAGGGGCTTCAGCGGCGGCCGGAGTCAGGGAAGAGTCGATTTCACCCCGGCAGACCTGTCGGCTTTCTTGAAAGGAACACACTATGGAAACTCCCTCCAGCACCCTCCCCGCCCGGCGCTCCGAGCGACGGAACGCCTCGCGTGCGCTGGCAGCAACTCTTGCCGGTCTTGCATCCGTGGGGCATGGCAGCGGCACGGATGAGGCCCGGCAACACAAGAGTGGCAACCGCGCGGTTGTGCAGTTCGGGATTGAACAGCATGGGACGGAGCAGCTGGAGATGGAGCTGTTCAACCGGGTAGAACCTCATGGCCCGGCCACAATCCAGCAGTTGAACAGGCAGATGACCCTCAGGCGAACCCCGCTCATGGGGTCCGAAGGCGGTATGGCAACAGCGGAATACGCCATAGCAACGCTCGCGGCCGTGGGGCTCGCTGGTTTGCTGGTGGTTATCCTGCGCAGCGAGGAAGTTCGAGGATTCCTGCTCAACCTGGTTCGCACCGCGTTGTCCTTGCCATGACCTCGCCGGTGCCTCTCCCCATCAAGCCCGTGCCTCTCCCCATCAAGCCGGCGCCTCTCCCCATCAAAGTGCCAGCAAGACAGAACCAATGTGGTGCCGTGACAGCCGAGTTCGCAGTTGCCCTGCCAGCGGTGATTTTGCTGTTCGCCTTCTTGTTGGCTGCCGGTGCAGCAGGGATAACACAGCTGCGGTTGGAGGAGGCGGCCAGGGCCGGTGCTCGCAGCCTTGCGCGGGGCGAGAATTCCGGCGAAGTGCAGGGCATCGTCAAGCGCTTGGCGGGCGAGGGAGTCACAACGGGGGTGGCAAGCGACGGCGATTGGGTGACTGTGACAGCCTCCGCAGCAGTAGGAGGTTCGTTGGGCTCACTGATCCCCTGGACTTTGACGGCTTCGGCGTCGGCCCGCGATGAGACACCCGGGGCATCTGTTCGGAGCGACGTGAGCCACGTGCCGGGTGCCTCGGTGGCCGGTGTAACGCAAGTGGCAACACTGCGGAACATGGCACCGGGGGATACCGCCTTTCGGGTTGCGGTGAACTCTTGGATTCCCTTGTGAGGGTTCGCTGCCTATGGCGGCGAACCGTGAAGCGTCCTCCTTTAGGGTCACACCCTGAGCAAGGATCCGGCACGGTTCTGGCGCTAACACTGGGGTTCGCTGTCCTGGCATTGCTTGGCGGGCTGCTAGTTCTGGCCCAAGCGGGGGTCATGGCGTCGCGGGCTGCGTCGGCAGCAGACCTGGCAGCCCTCGCGGCGGCCGATGCTGCGCGTGGAATAGCCTCGGGTGAGCCATGTGCCGTGGCGGCCGGCGTGGCAGGCCAGCAGGGTGCCACAGTGACAGCCTGCGACGTCGTCCGGGGCGAAGTCGTGGAGGTCGCCACGGAACTGGAACAACCGTTCCTCTTCGGCAGGGCCACGGGCAGGGCGCGGGCTGGGCCGCC
Organism: Paenarthrobacter sp. YIM B13468; assembly: GCF_042788025.1. NCBI lineage: Bacteria > Bacillati > Actinomycetota > Actinomycetes > Micrococcales > Micrococcaceae > Paenarthrobacter > Paenarthrobacter sp. YIM B13468. Next base: position 48,181 of record NZ_JBHZPI010000018.1, read on the forward strand.
TCCTTAGCCAATGGAGCTGGGGCGGTATTGGTTGGGACTGCCCCGGGCTAGACGGCGTCTTTCAGGAGGACATCCAGAAGTGTGATGGCGGCTGCCTTGTCCAGTGGGTTGTTCTTGTTGCCGCATTTTGGCGACTGCACACAGGACGGGCAGCCGGCTTCGCATTCGCACGCCTTGATGGCTTCCCGGGTGGCTGTAAGCCAGACCTTGGCCTTCTCAAAGCCGCGCTCGGCAAATCCGGCGCCACCGGGGTGCCCGTCGTAGACGAAGATCGTTGGTACCCCAGTGTCGGCATGCAGGGCGGTGGAGACGCCGCCAATGTCCCAACGGTCACTGGAGGCCACCAATGGAAGGAGACCGATCGCCGCGTGTTCCGCCGCATGCAAAGCGCCGGGGAATTGCGCTTCCACCAGACCGGCGCCATGCAGTGACCTGTTGTCCACAACGAACCACACCGCCTTGGTAAACAGATCCCTGGCCCCGAGATCGAGCGGCTCTTCGCCCAGGATCTCGTTCGATATCAATGCCTTGCGTTGGAAGGAAACCACCTGGGTTGTGACCTTTACGTCCCCAAAGTGCGCAGTGATGTCGCCCCATTGCACCGAGCGCAAGGTTTCGAGGACTTCGATCTGCGTTACATCCCGTGCTGTGGTGTAGAAATCAGGGTTCACGCGCCTCACCATGACGCAGTGGTCGGCCTCGTTGAGTTCCTCCACCAGGTAGCTGTCCCCTTGGTGGACGTAGATTGCTCCGGTGTGGGCCTGATAGTGGGTTTGCGGTGAGTCCATCGTCCCCAAAAGGGAACCTGTCCCGGCGTCGACGATGCTCACCGGTCCGCCACCGTCGGCCCGTAGATTTACCATCCCGGCTGCGCTCTCCGGGTGGGTCCAGAACCATCCGGCCGGGCGTTTGCGGAGATATCCCTGCAGGACCAGCCGGTCAAGGAGGCTTTCAGCTGTGGGCCCGAAGAGGTCGAGTTCAGCCGGACCCACGGGCAACTCCGCTGCCGCCGCGCACAAGTGAGGTCCCAGGACGTACGGGTTTCCCGGATCAAACACTGTGGCCTCGACCGACACATCGAAGATGGCTTCCGGATGGTTCACAAGGTATGTATCCAAGGGGTCATCGCTCGCCACGAACGCCGCTATGGCGTCCTGACCAGCCCTTCCTGCGCGTCCAATTTGCTGGAAGAGCGAGGCCCTGGTCCCGGGCCAACCGGCGACCAAAACCGCGTCAAGCCCGGAGATGTCGATGCCGAGTTCCAAGGCAGAGGTACTGGAAACCCCCAGCAGCTGTCCGGACCGCAACGCTTTTTCCAAGGCACGCCGTTCTTCAGGCAGGTACCCGGAACGGTAGGCCGCCACGCGGCTGGGCAAGCTGGGATCCACCTCGTCCAGGAGCCGTTTGGTGATGGACGAAATCGATTCAGCTCCGCGCCGGGACTTGATAAAGGCAATGGTCCGCACCCGGGAGGAAACAAGGTTTGCCAGGATGTCGGCTGTTTCGGCCACCGCAGTTCGCCGTTGCTTCGCTCCGTTTTCGCCCTTGACGTCTGTCAGGGCGGGCTCCCAGAAGGCCACGGTGGTAGAGCCATGCGGAGAACAGTCTTCGGAAACTTCCCTGACCGGAGCGCCGATGAGCCGGCCGAAGGAGACGGCGGGCTCGGAAGCAGTGGCAGAAGCGGCGATGAATACGGGTTCAGGGAAGGAGCTCCCGGCGCCGTAGTAGGCGCAGATCCGGCGAAGGCGCCGCATGAGGTTGGCTACGTGCGAGCCGAAAACACCCCGGTAACTATGCGCCTCATCCACGATCACATAGCGCAACCTGCGGAAGAACCGTGCCCACCACGTGTGGTTGGGCAGAATGCCAAAGTGCAGCATGTCCGGGTTTGCCAGGATGAAATTGGCATGATCGCGGATCCAGCGGCGCGACGCAACGTCGGTGTCGCCGTCGTAGGTTTCTGCTCGAACGGTAGGGAGCTTCAGCGAACGGATAGCCGCCAATTGGTCCGCCGCCAGTGCCTTGGTGGGGGACAAATAGAGTGTCACGGCACCGTCGTCGTGGATCTTTCCAGGCTCGGACAATACCCGCAGCTCCGAGCGGTGGATCGCGTCCAGTGCGGGTAGCTGGTATGCGAGCGATTTCCCTGAAGCGGTGCCCGTTGCGATCACCACATGCTGGCCTGCCTGGGCAAGGTTGGCGGCCTGGACCTGGTGTCGGTAGGGTTCGTGGATGCCCAAGGAGCCGTAGGCCTGGACGATGTCCGGGTGCAACCATTCGGGCCACGGTTCGTTGACGGCCTTGCGGGCAGGGATCGTGTGGACATGGCGCAGCTGCTCCGGGTCCGGGGTCCGGCCCAGCAGAGAGATCAACGAATTCGGTGCAGCCACCAAATCATTCTGTCACTCTGCGGCGGCGCCAACGGCGGCACCCGAAGGGACCGCCGTCGACGATGGCCGTTAAGCAAGCGTTCTCACGCTACGGAGAGGTCGGGACCTTGGTTGCTGCTGATGGACATCATCAGAACGTGGCACACCACGTCCCACCCAAGGTGGGAGTAGAGCTTTTGGCCGTCCAGGGATGCCAAGAGAAGTCCGTTCTGGACATCGTGCTCGAAGGCTTGGGCGGCGAGGGCCTTCATGATGAAACTCCCGAGGCCTCGGCGCTGGAATTGAGGCTCAGTGACGATCTTGTCGAAAACCGCGGTGCCGTTAACTACGAATACGCGGCCGCTGGCGGCCACGTTCTCGCCCGAGTGGACCACCGCATAATGGACGCCGTTGGTTTCGGAGGTAGCGAGTTCGAGGTCATCGTCAGGGAGCCAGGGGTCCTCGGAATCCTGGGTCTCCATATCCACGATCATCATTGTCTGTGAGGCGGAAGTGACATTCAGCCCGTGCTGCTCGGCCAGGTACTTATACCGTTGGACGTCGTTGGTCAGCACGGTCAGAATCCGTGTCTCGGCTTCCGCGGTCTTCGCGGCGAGGTCGGCGAACTCTGCATCGGACGGATCGTGGGCGAAATACTCCCAGTCACCCGTCTTATCGGCGCGCAGCGCGGCGGGAAAGCGTCCCTCTTGACGTGACTCGTAGCCCCGGCAGCCGGACCAGCCGGCCACCCAGACTTCCAAGAGGTGCGCGATGTCTTCAACCAAGGCGTCTGGACTCATGTAGAGAGACTATGCCAGCGCCCCGGGAAGCAACAGAGCCCGGTCAGGGGAAGAATCCGTGCTTATGAAATTGTGACTTCGAAGCCTGGAGCGTGTCTGGTTTCCCCAGGGTCCTCGGTGCGTCTGTAAGCGAGGCACCGCAGATCTTAGTACACCCAGTACCCTTTAATAGTGGCTTTAAACCGAATTGTGCTTTTCTATGGCTTTACCCCGATCGCCGACCCCGACGCCGTGCGTCTGTGGCAGCGTGCCCTCTGCGAGAAACTGGGGCTCACCGGCCGGATCCTGATCTCCAAGGACGGTATTAACGCGACGGTTGGCGGCGAGCTCAACAACATGAAGCAGTACGTGAAAACCACGCGCGAATACAAGGGCTTCCACGACATCGACTTCAAGTGGTCCGAGGGCGGGGCTGCCGATTTCCCACGCCTGAGCGTTAAGGTCCGCGACGAAATAGTTTCCTTCGGAGCTCCCGGCGAGCTGAAGGTCGACGAAAAGGGCGTAGTGGGCGGAGGCAAGCATCTCCAGCCTGAGGAACTTCACTCCCTGGTGGACGCAAAGAAAGCGGACGGGGAAGACGTGGTGTTCTTCGATGGCCGCAACGCCTTCGAGGCGCAGATCGGCAAATTCAAGGACGCCATCGTTCCGGACGTCGCCACTACGCATGACTTCATCAAGGAACTCGAGTCCGGCAAGTATGACGCCCTCAAGGACAAGCCCATTGTCACTTACTGCACGGGCGGCATTCGCTGCGAGGTGCTTTCAAGCTTGATGGTCAACCGCGGTTTCAAAGAGGTGTACCAGCTCGATGGTGGCATTGTTCGCTATGGCGAAACCTTCAAGGACAAGGGACTCTGGGAGGGCTCGCTCTACGTTTTCGACAAACGCATGCACGTAGAGTTCAGCGACGAAGCAAAGACCATAGGCGAATGCGTTCGCTGTGCCGCTCCCACCAACAAGTTCGAGAACTGCTCCAACCTGAGCTGCCGGACGCTGACTCTCTACTGTGCAGAATGTGCCTCAAGTCCTGAAACCCTTCGCTGCCCCGAAGGCTGCGAAGCCGCCTGAGCGCCAACCCCCGTCAGAGCCTGCTGACCCGGTACGCGAAGTTCGCGTCTGATCTGGCGCCCACTGTGATGGCCAGGATGGCGTCTTTTTCCAACTGCACCACGCTCACCCGGGCATTGGCGCATCCCAAGGTCAGGTCAACCAAATCCGTCTCGCCTACGCTGACTGCGAATGAGACGCGGCGAGTTCCGCGGCACGCCAGCGTCACGGCGTACGTTCCGCCGGGCAACTGCACAGTCTGCTCGGTTCTGGACTCACCGGAATTCAGGAAGCCGCTGCTCGAATAGAACGACTGCCCCTGCGATTCCGGCAAAGCCGCTTTGGCCCACTCCTGCAGTGCCTCACCCGTAACGGTTTGCTCCAAGGCTGGGTCAGGAGGAAGCACGACATTGCTGCCGCTAGTGTCTGTGGGGCTGGAATCCGCACGGCCGCCGTCGTCATAGGTGTACTCGCACGCCGTCAGCGCGCCACCCAGAACGAGCAAGAGCCCGACGGCGGCACTTGCCAGCCGTCTGGACACAACGGAGCCAGCCACCTTGCTGCCCATACGTTGACTTTACGCTGGCCTGGAAGCGCACCATAGTGCTGCCGGGCGGGGGTTAATTAGCGGCGGGCACCAGCTGGTAAGCAAAAATCAGCGGGGCATCCACGCTACTCGTGGAGATAGTGAGGGCGGCGGTGGCGGGGACTTTGATCTTCGCCACTTCGAGGCTGCCGTTGCAGGCGGCTCCCGCATCGGCAATTTGCTTTCCACCGGAAGAAACGGCGAAGAACACCTTTCCTCCTCCATCGCAGGCCATCGTCAGTGTGTAATTCCCGGCGGGAACGCTCGGTGACTCCTTGACCAGCGGGTCCCGGTTCAGGATCTTGCCGGAATCCTCCAACGTCACGGTGTTGGCTGAGGGAAGAATTTTGTCTTTCCATGCCGGTACATCGGCATGTTCGACGCTGACCGGACCCTGGCAGGCTGAGGCCGCCAGTAGCGTCCCGGCAGCAATGACAACAAGGCCTGCGCGACGCCTTGTGGAGGAGAGGTTGAGCATGCTTCCACGCTACCGGGTCCCACAGCAAGGTTTTGTCCACATAGCCCAAACCACGGACCGCTGCCATGAAGCAGCCCCCATAGACTTGCAATGTGACTCAAATCCCCGAAATATTTACCGAAGGCAATACTGACGGTGCTCCGCGCAGCGACCATCCTGAGCTCCTGGCGTCTCTCGCCTCTGACCTTCGCGCCATCTCATACACGGTCGACGGCGTGGCGGAACTTCTGGGGGAATCCGCCTATGCCGCACTGAACAGGGACCAGATAATTCCAGCGTTGTTGGTGAGCGAACGCTTGTCCAAGAGCGGAGTGGAAACCACCCGGGCGCTGTCCGTCATAGTGCGGCTGTGGTTGCTTGCCGTCCCACAGCCCCAGTCCGACGTTGATCTTGCGCTCCCCACCATCGGCGCCCAAGGCCTCGCCCGGCTCGGACTGATCACCCTCGAAGCTGGCGTTGCCACGGCCAAGGTGGATCTGCGTCCCTATGGCTGGGAGGCCAATGCAGACGGCAGCGGGGGAGCGGAGCTCTGGGTAGCCAGCGATCTCGCTGCCCACCAACAAGCCGGGGTCCTGAGGCACGATCACGTGCTGGGGATAGGACGGGCATCAACAACCTTGGTCCAAACAACCATCAGGCAGCACACGCACCGTGCCCTGGACCTCGGGACAGGCTGCGGCATCCAGACGTTCCACTTGCTGCATCACTGCGAACACGTAACGGCGACGGACATTTCTGAAAGGGCGCTCGCCTTCACTCGTTTTAACCTGCTCCTCAACGCTCCAGAACTGGACCTGGATCCGAACAACCTGGAAGCCCGCGTCAGCCTGCGCCTGGGCTCGCTCCTGGAACCCGTGGCAGGGGAACGTTTCGGCCTCGTCGTCTCCAACCCGCCCTTTGTCATTACCCCGCGTAGCGCTGGCGAGTCCATGGTTGATCAATTTACATACCGCGACGGCGGTCTGCCCGGTGACGAGATCGTCGCCTCGTTGGCGCGGTCGCTGGCGGGCGTCCTTGAACCCGGCGGCACAGCCCAAATGCTCGGCAACTGGGAGATCCGCGAAGGGACACCATGGCATGACAGGCCTTCCTCATGGCTCAAAGGTTCCGGCCTGGACGTTTGGTTCATTCAACGTGAGCAGCTGAACCCGGAGCAGTACGCAGAGACCTGGCTCCAGGACGCCTCTGAGAACCGGGACCGCGGCCACTATCAGAAGTCGTACGCCGCGTACCTCGACGACTTCGCATCGAGGGATGTTGAAGGAATCGGCTTTGGCATGATCTGGCTACGCCGCCCGCAAACGTCAAACGAGGCACGCATCAGCCGGTTTGAGGAAATTACTTACCCCATTGAGCAACCTATCGGTCCCCATCTCGGAGCGGCAGTGGAGCGCGCCGACTGGCTTGCCGGCAGTACTTTGCCAGAAGCACACCTTGTGGTGGCTGAGGACGTCACCGAAGAGCGCCATCAGCGTCCCGGGGCTGTGCATCCAGGCGTGATCCTCCTCCGGCAGGGGGCTGGCCTTCGTCGAACAAACCTGCTCAGCACGGAGCTGGCGGGCTTTGTGTCTGCTTGTGATGGCGAATTATCCGTACGGCAGATTGCCGGAGCCTTGGAAGCACTTCTGGGAGGCACAGACGACTTCGATTCAGGGTCCTTCCGCGAAGGGCTTTTTGCCGAAGTACGGAATCTCGTCCTGGACGGGTTCCTCCTCCCGGATTCGCAGGAAGCGTCTACGCAAGAGGCGTCCGTATGAACAGTGCACGGCCGCCGCGCCCGCTCGGTAGCAACTCCCCAGTAAGTGACCCTGCTTACACTGATGAAGTGATTGCGAACAACGAGACATCCCAGGCGTCAGGCGATGCCCCCCGGCGCAAGAGGGCTGAGAAAACGGTTGAGATAACCGATCCCAAGGCTATCCGTGCATTGGCGCACGCCGCTCGTCTCGAGGTCATCTCCGAGCTCTACGCAACACAGGTAAGCCACACGGCTACTGAGCTCGCGGCCCGTACCGGCCTGACGCCCAGTGCCATGAGCTACCACCTCCGTGCGCTCCAGAAATGGGGGATCGTTGCCCCGGCGGAAAATGCGGGTGACGCAAGGGAACGCCGGTGGAAGGCTGCTGGAACGGACTTCAGGATTTCAGGCGGCAGCGTGGCCAGCCCGGAGATCGCAGTGGTCGATCTTGAGCTGGATGCCTTCCGGCGCAGGGCTTCGGCTTTTGCCAAGGCCCGGGGAGAACGCAGGCAACGTGGCGAAGCGGGGGAAGAGCCGGCGTCGGTGGTGCTGGCGAGCAATTTGCTGTACTTGACCAACCAGCAGCGCAAAGAGCTTTCTGAACGGATCCGGGAGGTCCTGCGGGAGTACGAACTGGAAGACCCTACCCAGATTCCGCAAGGTGCCGAGCGTGTTGCTACTCTGTGGTCAATGATGCCGGATGACCGCATGGCACCTGGGCACTAGGGGCCCGGCCAGCCCTTCGGATTTCCACGCCAGAACGCAGGATTCTGCAATCTATGGTGAACTAGGCCAATATGGGCACCAGCCCAATTACACATTTTTTCTGTAGGAGCACCGTGCCCAGCAAGGCAAAAACCGGCAAGAAACTCGTGATCGTGGAGTCTCCGGCCAAGAGCAAGACCATCGCCAAGTATCTTGGCGAGGGCTTCATCGTCGAGGCTTCCATCGGCCATATCCGGGATCTCCCGCAGCCATCGGACCTCCCTGCAGAACTCAAGAAGACTTCGCTGGGTAAGTTCGCCGTAGACATCGAAAACGACTTCAAGCCGTATTACGTCGTGTCCCCGGACAAGAAGAAGAAGGTCGCCGAGCTCAAGGCCCAGCTGAAAGACGCTGACGCGCTCTATCTCGCGACCGATGGGGACCGCGAGGGTGAAGCCATCGCGTGGCACCTGCTTGAGGTCCTTAAACCCAAAGTTCCCGTGTATCGCATGACTTTCGGTGAAATCACCAAGGAAGCGATTCACCGTGCCATGGATAACCTGCGGGACGTCGATACCGCCCTGGTTGATGCCCAGGAGACCCGGCGCATCCTGGACCGGCTCTATGGCTATGAAATCTCCCCGGTTCTGTGGCGCAAGGTTGCCAGGGGGCTTTCCGCGGGACGTGTGCAGTCCGTGGTTACCCGCATGGTGGTTGACCGCGAACGCGAACGCATGGCTTTCCGGGCCGCTTCCTACTGGGACCTGACCGGACAGTTCGGAGCCGACTCGGGATCTTTCAAGGCAAAGCTTGCCGCGGTGGACGGTTCCAAGGTGGCCAGTGGCCGTGACTTTAACGACAATGGCCAGCTCACATCCTCCAACGTGGTTCACCTCAACGAGGAACTCGCAACATCATTGGCCGCAGGTCTGCAGAACGCCGATTTCCGCGTCCGTTCTGTAGATACCAAGCCGTACACGCGCCGGCCTGCCGCGCCGTTCACCACCTCCACGCTGCAGCAGGAAGCAGGCCGAAAGCTCCGCTTCTCCTCGAAGAGCACCATGCAGGTCGCCCAGCGCCTGTACGAAAACGGCTACATCACTTATATGCGTACGGACTCCTCTGCCTTGAGCGATGAAGCTGTCACGGCAGCCCGGCGCCAGGCCGCGGAGCTCTACGGTCCCGAGTATGTGCCCCAAAGCCCACGCGTGTACGCCAACAAAGCTGCAAATGCGCAAGAGGCCCACGAGGCCATCCGCCCCGCAGGTGACTCGTTCCGCACGCCCGCCCAGGTGGCCAAGCAGCTCAGTGGAGACGAATTCCGTTTGTACGAGCTCATTTGGAAGCGCACGGTCGCGTCCCAGATGGCCGACGCCAAGGGCTCCACAGCCACCATCCGGCTGGGTGCCGCGGCAGCTGACGGACGAGACGCTGAATTCTCTGCCTCGGGTACCGTCATCACCTTCCCCGGCTTCCTCGCCGCTTATGAGGAGGGCAAGGACGAGAGCCGCGGAGATGAAGACTCCGATGAAGCGCGCCGTCTGCCCAACGTGGCCAAGGACGACTCCCTGAAGGCCTCGGACATCGTGGCAGTAGGCCACGAGACCTCACCGCCTCCGCGCTACACGGAAGCCTCGCTGACTGCTGAGCTGGAAAAGAAGGGCATCGGCCGTCCGTCGACCTATGCCTCCACGATTTCCACCATCCAGGATCGCGGCTATGTACGGAAACAAGGTTCTGCCCTGGTTCCCAGCTGGATCGCTTTCTCGGTGATTCGCTTGCTTGAGCAGCACTTCACGGATTACGTCGACTATGAATTCACCGCGGACATGGAAGGCGATCTGGATAAAATCGCCAACGGCCAAGCCGTGGGCGCAGCGTGGCTGAAGCACTTCTACTATGGTGAAGACGCTGATCCCGGGCTGTTGAGCATCGTGAACAATCTTGGCGAGATTGACGCCCGCGAGATCAACTCCGTGCCCATAGCAGAGGGCATCACCTTGCGTGTGGGTAAGTTCGGCCCCTACCTGGAAAGCAGCATCCCCACCGTTGATGAGAAGACCGGTGAAGTGGTGGAGTCCGCACGGGCCAACGTCCCGGAGGAACTCGCTCCGGACGAGTTGACAGCCGCCAAGGCAATCGAGCTCATGGAAACTGCCGCTCCCGAGGAACGGGTCCTGGGAACCGATCCACACACGGGCCATACCGTGGTTGCCAAGAACGGCCGATACGGCGCCTACGTCACCGAGGTCATCCCCGAGATGACCGAGGAGCAGCTGGCAAACCAGCCCATTGAGTACTACAAGAACGGCAAGCCCAAGCCTCCAAAGAAGCCGGTGAAAGCCAAGCCACGCACAGGTTCGCTGTTCAAGTCCATGACCGTGGACAGCGTCACCCTGGATGAGGCCCTGCAGCTCATGAGCCTGCCCCGGGTGCTTGGTGAGGACGCCGAAGGAAATGTCATCACCGTCCAGAACGGCCGGTTCGGACCTTACCTGAAGAAGGGTACGGACTCCCGTTCAATCGGGTCCGAAGAAGAAATCTTCACCATCACCCTGGAACAGGCCTTGGAGATCTACTCCCAGCCCAAGCAGCGTGGTGCCCGGGCCGCCGTGCCGCCTCTGGCCGAGTTCGGTCCGGACCCTGTGTCGGAGAAGAACATCGTGGTGAAGGAGGGCCGTTTCGGTCCGTACATCACTGACGGCGTCACGAACATCACGGTTCCGCGCTCAACTTCGCTTGAGGAGCTGACCCGGGAACGCGCCGTCGAACTTCTTGCCGAGAAGCGGGCCAAGGGCCCCGTCAAGCGGACGACTACGCGCAAGGCGCCAGCCAAGAAAGCCGCCGCCAAAAAGTAATGCCACAACAAGTCAGGGTGCCGTCCGGGAAGCAAGCGAATTGCGTCCCGGACGGCATCGTGGTCGAGTAGAACCATGACTGAACAGACGGCTTCACCGGACAACGGACCCTTGAACGACCTCGAAGCGAAGCTCGCCTTGGCTGAACAGCCGGACGCCAACCCGGTAGACGTAATCCTTGCTTTCCTGAACAACGAGGTCTACCTCATCAGTTCCGAAGCAGTGGACGGACCGGATTCTGCCGTAGAGCCATTGGTCCTTTCGAACGCCGATGGACAGCCCGTTCTGGCTGTGTTCAGCCACCCGAGCCGCGTGGACGAGCGTTTCCTGGAAGCGGCCCCGCACATTCTGGGCACCATGGGCTCGGCGATCCTCGGCAACATCGGCGACGAACTGGGCATGGTCATCAACCCCGGAAGCGAATATGGCTTCGAAATCGATCCTGAGGGGATCGCCAACATCCGCCGCGACTTCAAACGGGCAGACGAAGTAGGGGAGCCAACGGAATAACTGGCGTCCCGGGCACGGGACGTCTGCCTGTCAGCGAAACGTGGACGCCAAGTTGCTTCCCCGGCTTCGAATCAGTGAATAATGGCAGAATGCGTCTTGGCGTTCTCGATATCGGTTCAAACACCGTCCACCTGCTGCTCGTGGACGCCCATCCCGGCGCCCGCCCAGTGGCTTTTGCCTCCCACAAACGGCCACTTTCCCTGGTCCAATACCTCGACGGTGATGGCAACATCAACGATGCTGGCCAGACTGAGCTGATTGAGTTCGTCCTGGAGGCATGGGAGTTCGCAGCACGCCACAAGGCCGAGGATTTGCTCGCGTTTTGCACCTCGGCTATCCGTGAGGCAACCAACGGTGCCGAGGTCCTGGCCCGGGTCAAACACGAGACCACGGTGACTCTCCAGGAGCTCACTGGCAGCGAAGAAGCGTCAATGACCTTCTTTGCCGTTCGTCGTTGGTATGGCTGGGGTGCCGGCCCGATTCTGGATCTGGACATTGGAGGAGGATCCTTCGAAATGGCCTACGGCACGGACGAACTCCCGGAATTGGCTACCTCCGTTCCGTTGGGAGCCAGCAGGCTGACGCGGGATTGGCTCCATGAAGATCCACCCAGCGCCAAGAGCGTCAAGGAGTTGAGGCGGTACATCCGCTCGACGCTCAAACCTGTTGTCCGCAATTTTCACGAGCTCGGCCGGGCCAACCTGGTGGCGGGTACCTCCAAGACGTTCCGCTCCCTTGCGCGGATCGCTGGTGCTGCCCCCAGCGGGGCCGGTCCCTATGTGAAACGGGAACTCCACGCCGCCGATCTTGGTCTGTGGGCCCAGCGCATATCCGCCATGAAAGTTGAGGACCGCCTATACCTCCCGGGTGTTTCAGATGCGCGTGCCCGCCAATTGCTGGCCGGGGCTTTGGTGGCGGAGGCCGCGTTGGAGCTCTTCGAATTCCCTAAGATGGAAATCTGTCCGTGGGCTTTGCGGGAAGGGCTGATCCTTCGACGCCTGGACCAGTTGGTCTTCGATGATGCCGTGGATCCCGCGCCGCACGTCGGAAAGCGCAAGAAGGACAAGTCCAAGAAAAAAGCAGTCAAGGAAGGCGACAAGAAGACGGACAACGTCGAGCCCCAATCCACGTTTGAGGAGTTCCCCTTGCCGGTGAACAACCCTGCCCCTGCACCAATTCCGGCCCCTGTGGCAGGCGGGCTGGCTTCCTGAGATGAGCGCCGACGTCGAGCCCGTTGCAAATAACCGCCACATCCCGGTGGCGCTGTCCAGCGCGTCCGTTTATCCGCTGAGCGTCCATGATGCTTTCGCGGTGGCCCAGGACCTTGGTTATGAAGGCGTTGAGGTCATGGTCACCAACAACGCTGTGAGCCAGAATCCTGACGCCCTCATCCAGCTGAGCCATCGTTATCACCAACAGATCGTCTCCATTCACGCGCCCACATTGCTGCTCACCCAGCAAGTCTGGGGAGCTGCATGGAACAAGATCGAGAAGTCCTGCCAGATGGCAAGGGAGGTCGGCTGCGACACCGTGGTGGTCCATCCGCCGTTCCGCTGGCAGTCGAACTACGCCGAGAACTTCGCTGCGGGTGTTCGGGAGATCGCTGCGATGTACCAAGTGCACATCGCGGTGGAGAACATGTACCCGTGGCGCGTCCGTGGACGGGAGGCTGTTGCCTACCTGCCGCACTGGGATCCCTTGGGACAGGATTACGACGATGTCACGTGGGACTTCTCGCATGCGGCAACCGCGGGGGCAAACAGTTTGGAAGCAATCCAGGCACTGGGCAGCAAACTCCGCCACGTTCACCTCACGGATGGTTCAGGTTCCGGGAAAGACGAACACTTGGTGCCGGGCACGGGGACGCAGCAATGCGCGGACGCCCTCCAACACCTTGCTTCCAACGGCTTCAGTGGTGTTGTGGTGGCGGAGATTTCAACCCGCAAGGCCAAAGTGGCGGGTGAGCGCGAGGAAATGTTGGCGGAGACGCTTCGTTTCGCACGGCAGCACCTCAGCATCCCGCTGGTGCGATCACACGATAATTAGAAACCAACGCAATTAAATGCGAAAGCACCGGCGGCCGAATCGGGAAATGGGGGAAAACCCGCCCCGGCCACCGGTGCTGTTGGCGGACATCCCCATGCCCGCCTCATCACTCGCACCCTCAATGAGGTAACTACTAAGTTACGGACCAAGGTTGGGTGCTGCCTGCAATATTCTTGGGAACAAGCTGTGAATCCGGACAGCGTTCGACCCCCTCGTGGGCAAACTGCCATGATGGTGCAATGAGCAACCGAATCGCATTCCTTGGCTGTGGATCCATGAACGAGGCAATTCTGGCCGGTCTCCTTGCCGCCGGGACCGACCCATCCGATGTCGTCGCCACTGTCCGACGTACCGAGCGTGCAGAAGAGCTTGCGCAGCGGTACGGCGTTATGGCGATCGCTGGCGAGGAAGAACCGGACAACAACAAGCTTGCCACCAAGGGTTCCCGCATCGTCATCCTTGGCGTCAAACCAGTTGGCATCACAGAACTTGCACGCGAAATCAGCCCGGCACTCGCTAAGGACACCGTCGTTGTGAGCGTGGCCGCTGCGGTTTCCATCGCGCAGATTGAGGCCGCCCTCCCGGAAGGGCAGCCGGTGATCCGCACCATGCCGAACACACCCGCAAAGCTGGGGCGCGGCGTCGTATCCGTCTCGCCCGGGACGCACTGCACGCCGGAACAGCTGGAGAAGGTGAAGGCAGCGCTGGCAGGTGCCGGCAAGGTTGTGGAGGTGCCCGAGGAACAAGTGGACGCCTTGTCCGCCATCAGTGGATCCGGTCCCGCCTACGCATTCTATTTGGCCGAGGCCATGGCCGCCGCTGGTGTCGAGCTGGGGCTGGACGCCGAACTGTCCGTCATGCTTGCCCGCGAAACGGTGGCGGGCGCCGGTTTCATGCTGGCGGAACCGGGTGCGGACCCCACTGCACTTCGCGTTGCCGTAACCAGTCCCAACGGCACCACCGAGCGGGCTATCGCAGCATTCGACGACGGCGGGATCCCCAGGATCATCGCCGATGGAGCCCGTGCGGCTGCTACGCGCGCGGCCGAGATCACCAAGCAGTTGGGCTAGTCCCCAACCGCTCCCTAGCCTCGCAAGCTCGGCCAGGGAACCCTGCGGTCGTGGGCCCAATGCACCCGCTCCCTACGGCCGCGCTGCGAAGCGCTCCAAGAGATCGACGTGTCCGGACACGATCAGCATGTCGTGTCCGGACACCTTGGTTTCCGGCCGCGCATACGTGAAGTCCTCTCCAGGGGTCTTCACGCCGACGATCGTCACGCCGTATTTGGACCGCACCTTGGATTCCTCCAGGGTGAAGCCAACAGTTTCCTTGGGCGGATACATCTTCACGATCGCGTAGTCGTCGTCGAACTCGATGAAGTCCAGCATGCGCCCTGACACCAGGTGCGCGGCACGCACGCCTGCGTCGGCTTCCGGGTAGATCACGTGGTTTGCGCCGATCCGGCTGAGGATCTTGCCGTGGGATGGGGTGATCGCCTTGACCCACAGGTGTTGGATGCCCAGGTCCACCAGGTTCACGGTGATGAGCACCGAGGACTCGATGGACGTGCCCACGCCTACCACGGCGGAACTGAATTCCTGGGCCCCCAGCTGGCGCAAGGCATCGATGTTGGTGGCGTCCGCCTCCACCACGTGGGTGAGCACGGGCGCCCATTTCTGGACGAGCGTGCGGTCACGTTCAATCGCCAGGACTTCCCGGCCCTGCTTGACCAATTGCTCGGCTGTGGCCGACCCGAATCGGCCAAGGCCAATGACCAGCACTGGTGCGTTGTGGGCGGGACGGTTGGCCGCCCCAGTGGTACTAGCCAATGATTGGCCTCTCTTCCGGGTAGTGGTACAGCTGGCTGCGCTGGCGCAGGGCCAAGCCGGCAGCGAGGGTTACGGTGCCCACACGGCCTGCGAACATTAGTGCGGTCAGGACGTAAACGCCCGACGGCGGCAGCTCGGCGCTGAGGTTGGTGCTCAGTCCCACTGTGGCGAAGGCGGAGATGGTTTCAAAGAGCACCCTGTCCAGTGTCGCCCCGCTGATGGAGAGCAGCAGGAATGCCGCGACCGATACAAGGGTGGCACCGGCAACAATCACCGAGATGGCCACCCGCATGGTGCCTTGGGGAATCGTGCGTCCGTAGACCTTAACATCGGCATCGCCACGGGCCTCGGCAACGATAGCGAGGAACATGACCGCGATAGTAGTCACCTTGATGCCGCCCGCTGTGGACGCTGAGCCGCCGCCGGCAAACATGAGGGCGTCGGTGAGCAGCATGGTGGTGGATTCCATGTGGTTTTGGTCCACCAGGTTGAACCCCCCTGAGCGCGTCATCACTGATGCAAAGAGGGAATGGATGAGCTTGTCGCCAAGGTCCATATGCGCGATTGTCCGCACGTTGTCCCATTCCATGAGCGCCCACAGGACCGTGCCGGCCAGGAGCAGGATGAAGGACACCTGGATGGTGAGCTTGGTGTGGAGGTTCCACTTCTTCCAGTTCAGGCCGTTCTGTTGCAGAACCATCACTACCGGGAAGCCGAGGCTGCCAAGGAATACGCCCAGCATGAGTGGAATAAGGATCCAGAGGTCGGTCTCGTAGGGGACGATTCCGTCTGAGTGCGGCGTAAATCCGGCATTGTTGAAGGAGGAGATCGAGTAGAAGACCCCGTGCCATACCGACTGCAAGAATGGCTCGCCGAGAAGCATGAAGCGGGGGATCAGGGCCAAGGCGAGTGCGCCCTCGATCACCACCGAGGTCACGATGACGATGCGGAGCAGCGTACCCACTTCACCAAGTCTGCCGGCGTTGTTCATGGCCTCCTGGGCGATGAGCTTGCCGCGGACACCAAGCCGCTTGCTGACCATGAGCGCCAACAGTGAAGCCAGGGTCAACGTGCCAAGGCCGCCCACAAAGATGCCCACCAAAATAATGAGCTGGCCAAGGAAGGACCAGTGGGTGGCGGTGGAAACCACGGTCAGGCCCGTCACGCAGACACTGGAAACTGCCGTGAACATGGCCTGGTGCAGAGGAGTAGGTTCGCCCGAAGCCGAGGAGAACGGCAAGGACAACAAGCCTGTGAAGAGCAGGATCACGGAGGCGAAAGCGACCAAGGCCAGACGGGCCGGCGACGTGTTGGCGATGTTGTCAATGAAGTCGCGCGCACGTGTGAAAATCCACAGACCTTCACGTTCCTGCTGGCCGGGTTGCCAGTGGGCCGGGCTCGCGGAGCGCGACTGGCTTTGAGACATGGGTTCTTCCTCGGTTGAACATGCTTTCCTGAGTAGTAAACCACTATTCCTGCGGCGTAACCGGGCGGTACAGCCCCGCGGCCTCAGGTAGCCTGTTCTGGATGAACTCCAGGCTTGGAACAACAACTGCTTCCAGCATTACGCGATCCGCACTGCCAACGACGGTGGTGTGGGATCCAGCCATGACTGCTTACAACTTTGGTCCCAGCCATCCTATGGCCCCGCAGCGGCTGGAGTTAACCGCGAGGCTCGCAGAATCCCTTGGTCTTTTCAACCACAGCCATGTGGCGGTGGAGTCGCCGGACGTGGCCACCGACGTCGAACTTTGCTCAGTGCATAGCGCCGACTATGTGGAGGCGGTGCGCCGCGTCAGCGAGGACCCGGCCCAACCCGAAGAAGACCGCGGACTGGGAACTGAAGACGATCCCGCCTTCGCTGGTATGCATGAGGCCAGCGCCCGGCTGGCCGGTGGTTCTTTGTTGGCCGCGGAATCGATCCTGTCCGGCAAAGCCATTCGCGCAGTAAATTTCAGTGGTGGAATGCACCACGCGGCACGTGACCGCGCCAGCGGCTTTTGCGTCTACAACGACGTCGCCATTGCCATCCAGCGGCTTCTGGACGGCGGTGTGAGCCGCATAGTCAGCATCGACGTCGACGCCCACCACGGCGATGGAACGCAAAGCATTTTTTGGAATGACCCCCGCGTCATGACAATTTCCCTGCATGAGTCCGGGCTTACCCTCTTTCCGGGAACGGGTTTCGCCAATGAAACCGGCGGCCCGGATGCGCACGGCACGGCTGTCAATGTCGCGTTACCGGCGTTCACGGGAGATGCCGCGTGGCTTCGCGCCTTTCATGCGGTGGTACCGCAGCTGGTTGGAGCCTTCAATCCCGAGGTGATTGTCAGCCAGCACGGCTGTGATTCGCACCGCCTGGATCCATTGACGCACCTCAACCTCAGCGTGGACGGTCAGCGGGAGGCGGCCAGCGCCGTCGCCAGCCTCGCCGCGAGGTATTGCGATAACCGGTGGGTCGCCACAGGCGGAGGCGGCTACGACGTTACGGGTGTTGTGCCACGTGCTTGGAGCCATCTGATCGGAATGGTGACGCAGCGGCCGGTGCCGTTGAGCACGCCCGTGCCAGAAGCCTGGCGCAACTATGTCAGGGAGGCTTACGGCGTGTGGGCTCCGGAGTCGATGAGCGATGACGTGGATGTCTGGTGGCGTTCCTGGGAAGTTGGCTACGACCCCGCGGACGAGGTGGACCGGACGGTCATTGCCACGCGCAAGGAGATCTTCCCGTTGTACGGGCTGGATCCCTGGTTCGACTAGCCGGTCTTGACCCACCACCTATGGTTCTGACTTCTCCGTCTGGAAGACCACGCCCGCCGCACCCACGAGCCAGCCCAGCAAGGACAACGCAAATGCTCCGATGAGGTCCGTGGACGCTTGGCCCTTGAACAGCCAGAGCACCAGGACCAGCAAGCCCATGGTGATGTAAACCATGATGGCAAAGATCACCCGTCCCGATAACCGCAGGGCAACCTCCGCCGGGCTGACAAGGGGACTGGATTCGCCAGCGTTCGCGCTGTCCCGCTTAACCTCCGAAATGGTGAACCCCAGTGCGGACGCCGTTAGCGAACTCAGGGACGTGGCAAGGACCCCCGCCGCGGTAACCAGGGCTCCGTTCAGCTCAGGGGCCGTCAGATCACCTGTCGGAACCCAGGTGCCGACCCGAAGGAGCACTGCACTCCACACGAAGACGAATACGGCAAGGAACACACCGGCGATGATGTTGAAGATTTGCCGCCGAAGGAAATCAGTCATTGCCCCGCACCCCGTGCTTTTGGCGGCCGGGGCCTCGAAGCCCGGACGGACCGTGAATCCGTTTTAGCATTGGCTCTGGAGAGGGTCAACGATCCAGCGCCGTCGCGGCGCGAAACAGGGATGCCATTTGGCGTATATGTCGCTAGGGTGGGAGGCATGGTGACTGACGACGTATTTGCCGTCATAGCTGAGGCAACCAGGCGCGACATCCTGGTTTCACTCCGCTCTGGGGATAAAGCAGTAGGCGAACTGGTGGAAGAACTGGCTGCAAGCCAGCCCACTATCTCCAAGCATCTGAAGGTGCTCCGCGAGGCTGACCTCGTCAGCATGCGTGCTCAGGGGCAGAAGCGCTACTACGCGCTGAACCCGAAGCCGCTGGCCGGCGTGGCCACCTGGCTGGAAACGTTCGACGTCGGACCCTCGGCTACTGCCGCCGTCGCAGCTTCCGTGGAAGCAGCGCCGCAAACGGTGGCTCCCGTTGGCGTGGGCGCCGCAGCGTCGGTTGTGCAACCCGCCGAGACTGCGCCGGATCTCGTTGCAACTCGTGCCGAGGCCGTAAGCAAGGCCGTAAAAGTCCACTCAGATGGGATGCCCGTCTCGTTGGATCTGGCATCGGACGATACTGTCCCGCAGCAGATTGGCCGGACTGTTGGCCGCGCTGCCACTAAAGCGGCGGACCTGCTGGCCAATCTCCCGAACCTTCCCAACCTCCCGAAATTCGGTCGCAAGCGCTAGTGGGCTACGCCCGGATCAATCTAACGTGATCTTCAACACCTTGTGAGGCTTCCTTAAGGTCAAGGTTCCTTGCGTTTACGGGGTTTTTCTACGGTTGAGTTAACTCCGGGCCCATGGTCACAATCCCATCGGATGGAGATCCTACCTCCGTTGGTGCAACCATGAGCGGGACTGTATCGTCTCGCCGCTGGCCGGCGCACTGAGGGATAGGAAGACGCATGGATTCGAGGCTCGAAGCTGTCAGGAACACCGTGTTGGCGCGGAATCCCGGCGAGAAGGAGTTCCACCAGGCTGTCACCGAGGTTTTCGAAAGCCTGGGGCCCGTTCACGACCGGCATCCGGAATTTCTGGAGGGTGCCGTGCTGGAGCGTCTCTGCGAACCCGAGCGGCAGATCATCTTCCGCGTACCGTGGACCGACGACTCTGGCCGCGTCCACGTAAACCGCGGTTTTCGGGTGGAGTTCAACTCGGCGCTTGGTCCCTACAAAGGTGGGCTGCGGTTCCACCCTTCCGTCTATCTGGGCATCGTCAAGTTTCTCGGCTTTGAGCAGATCTTCAAGAATGCCCTCACAGGCATGCCGATCGGCGGTGGCAAGGGCGGTTCCGACTTCGATCCGCGCGGACGCTCGGATGCCGAAATCATGCGGTTCTGCCAGTCGTTCATGACTGAGCTATACCGTCATATCGGTGAGTACACCGACGTCCCTGCCGGCGATATTGGCGTGGGCGGACGCGAAATCGGCTTTCTCTTCGGCCAGTACAAGCGCATCACCAACCGTTACGAATCCGGTGTCCTCACCGGCAAGGGGATATCCTGGGGCGGCTCATTGGTTCGTCCGGAAGCCACCGGCTACGGCACGGTGATCTTTGCCCAGGAGATGCTCAAGAGCCGTGGCGCTTCCTTTGACGGCCAGCGCGTTGTGGTGTCCGGTTCCGGAAATGTGGCCATCAATGCGATTGCCAAAGCGCAGTCTCTCGGTGCCACGGTGGTGGCCTGCTCCGACTCCGCCGGTTACATCGTGGACGAGGCGGGAATCGACGTCGAGCTCCTGCGCCGGATCAAGGAAGTGGAGCGCGCCCGGCTTACTGAATACGCGCTTCGACGGCCTGGATCCAGCTACGTAGCGGGTGGCTCGGTGTGGGACGTGAACGGCACGGTCGCACTGCCTTGCGCCACCCAAAACGAGCTCGATGGCGATGCTGCCGCGAAGTTGGTCAGCAACGGCCTGATCGCGGTGGCCGAGGGAGCCAACATGCCCTCCACGCGCTCGGCAGTGGCAGTGTTCCAGGAGGCGGGCGTTCTGTTCGGTCCGGGTAAAGCCGCCAACGCCGGAGGTGTTGCTACATCCGCGTTGGAAATGCAGCAGAACGCCAGCCGTGATTCGTGGTCATTCGAGCACACGGAACAACGGCTTACCGAGATCATGGTGGGCATCCACGACCGCTGCGCAGCAACCGCCGAAGAATATGGTTCGCCCGGCAACTATGTGGTGGGCGCCAATATCGGCGGTTTCGTAAAGGTAGCCGACGCAATGCTGGCTCAGGGCCTGATCTAGCGTCCATTACCCAACTGAGTCGCAGTAGTGCGCGTTTTGAACGTTCAAAACGCGCACTATTGCTACCTACATGGGTTAGCGCTGGAGCAGCCGCACGTGATCCGGGTTCAGGTCCGATACCTTGCTGACGCCCAGGAGGGCCATGGTGCGGGTCATGTCCTTCTCGAGGATCTGGATAGTGCGGTCCACGCCTTCGCGTCCGCCGGCCATGAGGCCGTAGAGGTAAGCCCGGCCGATCAAGGCAAAGTCCGCCCCCAAAGCCAGGGCTGCCACGATGTCGGCGCCGCTCATGATGCCTGTGTCCAGCATGACGGCAGCCTTGCTGTTGTCAGCCTTCAGCGCCGAAGTGACCTCGGGAAGCAGGCGGAACGGGATGGGTGCACGGTCCAGTTGGCGGCCGCCATGGTTGGACAGGACTATGCCGTCAGCGCCGTGGTCCACCACTTTACGGGCGTCCTCAACGGTCTGGATGCCCTTGACCACGAGCTTGCCCTTCCAGGTTTCGCGCAGCCAGTCCAGGTCCTCATAGGTCAGGGTGGGATCGAACATTGAGTTGATGAGGTCCGCCACGGTTCCGGTGTAGCGCGAGAGCGAGGCGAACGTCAGCGGCTCGTGGGTCAGGAAGTTGAACCACCAGGCGGGTCGGTAGGACGCATCCAGGACCGTCTTGAGCGTCAGGGCCGGCGGGATGGTCATGCCGTTGCGGACATCCCTCAAACGAGCCCCCGCTACGGCGGTATCCACGGTCACCATGAGGGTATCGTTGCCTGCTTTGGCGGCCCGCTCGATCAATTCGAGGGAACGGTCACGGTCTGTCCACAAGTACAGCTGGAACCAGTTGCGGCCGTTCGGAGCAGCCGTTGCGACGTCTTCGATCGATGCTGTGCCCATCGTGGAAAGCGTGTAGGGGATGCCGGCAGCTTCTGCGGCCTGCGAGCCAGCGTATTCACCTTCGGACTGCATCATGCGGGTGAATCCGGTGGGCGCGATGCCGAAGGGGAGGCGCGATTCCTTCCCCAAAATGTCGGTGCGGAGGTCAATCCTGGAAACATCGCGAAGGATCCCGGGGCGGAATTCGATGTCCTGGAACGCCTGGCGTGCCCTGCGCAGCGTGATTTCTTCCTCCGCGGCGCCGTCCGTGTAGTCGAAAGGTGCTTGTGGGGTGCGACGCTTCGCGATGTCGCGCAGTTCCCAGATGGTGCTCGCCCGTTTGAGGCGGGCGGCTTTGCTGAATTCGGGCTTCTTGAACTGCATCAAAGGAGCCAGATCGGCAACTTTGGGTATGCGCCGCTTCAGTGCCGGAGGTTGCACGACGGCGGGCGTCGGCTGCGGCGGCCGGCTGACGGTTTCGTCGCTGCCAGCATTGGCGGGGGCGGCGGTGATCTTCGGATCGAGGGTGTCGGTCATGCGGTTCTCCCTTGAAATTCTGTGGTCCTACCACTGTGGTCTAACCACACTGTAAGCCATGTGGTTGGACCACATCAACTAGTATTCCCGTATGCGTACCCACGAACTAGTCCTGCAGTGGATAGAAAAGCAGCTATCCGACGGCGACCTCGCCCTCGGCGGACGCCTCCCCGGAGAGCGGGCCATGGCCGAACAGCTCCAGGTATCGAGGACGTCTGTGCGGGAGGCAGTGCGGATCCTTGAAGCAATGGGTGTTGTGCGCGCGGGAGTTGGCTCGGGCAAGGACGCGGGAACTGTAGTGATCGCCGAGCCTGGCTCTGCGCTGGGCTCTACGTTGCGCCTCCACGTGGCAACCCGCCATCTTCCCGTGGCCGACATCGTGGAGACACGGGTGTTGCTCGAATCCTGGGCGGCTGCCCGGGCCAAGGTTGGCGCCCCGGCCCTTGATGAGGCGGCGGCGCTGCTCGAGCAAATGGACGACAGCCCGGACATCGAGACGTTCCTGGCGCTTGATGCCCGGTTCCATGTGGCGCTGGCACAGGCTGCCGGCAATACAGTGGTCAGTGCCATGATGGCGTCATTGCGGGGTGCAATTGAAAATTACGCCGGGAAACTCACCGGAAACCTACCTGATTGGAAGGCCACGTCGGACAGGCTTCGAGCGGAACACCGAGCGATTCTTGCAGCCGTCAACGCGGACGACGGCGGCCGGGCGGCAGATCTTGTGGCAGCCCACATCCAGGGCTTCTACAAAGAGGCCGGAGTGGGCTCGCAGGCTTCTGGAAGATAGAGCAACGCGGGGTCACTTACGGCCCATGATGGCCTTCCGGATGGGCCGTAAATGACCCCGCGTTGCATTTCTAGGCGGGCTTCAGGGCCGGCGCCGCGGTGCTCTTCCGGATTTCCATCCGCGGCGAGAACTCGTCTTGCGCTTGCGTGGTGGGTTCCCCCGCTTGCTGGATCTGCTCGCGCATCCTGCGCCAGGCCAGGCTCCCGAGTTCATTGATGGGAACAGCGGCGGTGGTCAGCGGGGGAGTGGTGTACTTGGCGAAAGGGATGTCGTCGAACCCCGTCACTGAAATGTCCTCCGGAACCCGTAATCCGTGCTCGTGCAGGCCGCTTAGCAAACCCATGGCCACGAGGTCATTGAAGGCCAGGATGCCCGTTGCGCCACTGGCGATGATGGCCTCTGTGGATTCATGTCCGGAGTCGAAGTTGGAGCCGCCATGGAGCATTTGGAGCTCAATCTCCGGGTGCTCCTTCCGGAATTTCTCCAGGCCCACCAAGCGCTGCCGGTTGGATGCACTGTGCTCCGGGCCGGAAAGGAAGGCCAGCCGCCGGTGACCCAGGCCCACCAGGTGCTGGGCGAGTTCCTGGATGCCTTGGCCGTAGTCCACGCTAAGGCTTGGGGTGTTGGTGGCCACCGTGGTGCGGTTGATGAGTACCAGCGGATGCAGGGTAGGTGCCAGCTCTTCAAGTTCGGCATCGCCCATTCGGGGTGCGCAGAGCACCACTCCATCGCAGCGGCGACGGGCTTCTCCGGCGAGGATTGCTTCCTCGCTGGTTACCTCGGATGAATCTGCGATCAGGACGCGATACCCGTCCTGGGACGCCGCAATGCTGAGTCCGCGAAGGATGGCCTGGAAGGTGGGGTTGGCCAAGTCCGGGACAACGATGCCGATGGTGTCTGTCTTGCCCAAGGCCAGGCTTCGTCCAACGGGATTCGGCTGGTACTTGAGTTCGGAAGCTGCAGCCCTGACGCGGGCAGCGATGCCGGGATCCACGGCGGCGTTACCGTTCATGACGCGGGACACTGTGGCGTGCGAGACGCCTGCTTTCTCCGCGACATCGGCAATGCCAACCCGCCGATTGGTGTTCCTCCGTGCCATGTTGCCCCTTCCGGTTGGCTGTCCGCGTGCTGCCCCGGCGTGGGGCAATGGTTGACGGAACCGCCAGAGTCTTGATACAAAGCTTATAACGCTCTGAGAAAACGCTTTCTCATGATTCTTCCCAGATCACGCCGGGCCGTCAAGCGGTTCACTCCTGCCTTTTGAAAGGGGCATTCCCATGGTCAACGTTGACACCGCCAGGACCCATTCAACGGCGGCGGACACTTCCGGATCCGCCGCCGGAGGCACTGACCCTCATCGGACCCGCATTGCCCTCATCGGGACCGGGGGCCGCTCGGAAATGTACATTCGCGCAATCTATGGACAACACGCCGACGTAGCTGACCTCGTCGCTTTGTCCGACGTGAACCAAGGACGCGTGGAGTTTTACCAGGAACTCATCAAGGATTTGGGCGGCCCGGGGCCAGTGGCATCCTTTGAGCCAGCGAAGCTCACAGATTTTATCCAGGCCAACGGCATCGAGCGCGTCATCGTCACAACGCCCGACTACACCCACGCGGACTACATCGTCGAGGCACTCGAGGCGGGCGCCGACGTCGTGGTTGAAAAGCCCCTGACCATCGATGTTGAGGGCTGCCGCCGCATTACCAACGCCGTGGCAGAAACCGGACGGAACGTCGTAGTCACCTTCAATTACCGTTACTCGCCGCGCAACACCGCGCTTAAGGAGATCATCCAGAACGGCGTGATCGGCAAGGTCACGTCCATCGACTTCACCTGGGTGCTGGACACCGTGCACGGCGCAGACTACTTCCGCCGCTGGCATCGTGAGAAGAAGAACTCCGGTGGCCTGCTCATCCACAAGGCCTCGCACCACTTCGACCTCGTCAACTGGTGGATCAATGACGTCCCCGAGCGCGTTTTCGCCTCCGGAGGGCTCCGCTTTTATGGCGACAAGAATGCTGCCGAGCGCGGTCTGGGCGCCCGTCCCGAACGCGGCACGGTTGATGGCTTGGCGCGTGATCCGTTCCGCCTGGACATGCGGGAAGACGAACGCCTGAAGGCCCTGTACTACGACAATGAAAAGTTCGACGGCTACCTCAGGGACCAGGACGTCTTCACTGAAGGCATCACGATCGAGGACAACCTGGCCCTCGTGGTGGACTACCAGGGCGGTCCCACGCTGAGTTACTCGCTGAACGCCCACAGCCCGTGGGAGGGCTACAGGGTCAGCGTCAACGGTACGGAGGGCCGAGCCGAACTCGAAGTGGTTGAACGCGCAGCGGTCCAATTCAGCACGGATAAGAAGACTGTGGTGGATCCCAGCGCAACGCCCATCGAGGAAGAAGACGCTGTTCGACGAAACGGGGAGCGCCTGGTGGTCCAGCGCCACTGGGAGGCGGCCTACGAGGTCCCGATCGTCAACGGTGAGGGGGGCCACGGAGGCGGCGACAACCTGCTGCTCTCAGACCTCTTCAACGGCCCGGGCGTAGACCCATTGGGCCGCCCGTCGGGGTACATCGACGGCCTCCGTTCCGTCTCAGTCGGCATCGCCGGCAACCACTCCCTGGACACCGGATTCCCTGTCCGCATCAGTGAACTTGGCCTCGGCGTCGATCTCAGCCGCGGCCAGGCGTAGCGGCCCACCACTTACACAAGGACAACACCATGAGCAGGATTTTCGTCACCGGCGGTTCCGGCCGGCTAGGCCGCAGCGTCGTTGCCGGCCTTGCCCAGGCGGGCCACGAGGTGGTCTCGGTTGATCGCGACGCCATCCCGGCGGAGCAGTTGCCCACTGGCGCAGTGCAGCACACGGCGGACCTTTTGGCCCCGGGAGAAGCGGAGCGGCTCCTCCGGGAAACAAACCCCGACGCCGTCATCCACCTCGCTGCTATCGCCGTACCTTTCAGCGCTCCTGAGGAAGTCATCTTCAGTACCAATACCCGGCTCGCCTACGCGGTCATCAGTGCAGCCACTGATGCGGGTATTCCGAAGATTATTACGGCAAGCAGCCCCACCGCCCTGGGCTACGGCTCACCCGCAGGTTGGCTGCCGCCGTCGTTCCCGTTGGACGAGCAGACGCCGCCCAAGCCCTGGAATGCTTACGCGCTGTCCAAGCTGATCGCCGAGCAAACAGTGCAGATGTTTGCGGCGGCGCAGGGGGACAAGATCCGCTATGCGGCATTCCGGCCCTGCTTTGTCATCTCCCCGGAGGAGTGGCAAGGCGCGCCAACACAGCAAGGACACACTGTCCGCGAACGCCTTGCCGATCCGGCACTTTCAGCCCCGGCGCTGTTCAACTATGTCGATGCCAGGGACGTGGCCGACTTCCTGGACGTGCTGCTGGAGAAGATGGATGCAATCCCCAACGGGCAGGTCTTCTTCGTCGGAGCGAAGGATGCCTTGGCCACTGCTCCGCTCGCTGAGCTGTTCCCGCGTTTTTTGCCGGGCAGCGGCCCGCTTACCGAACACCTGTCCGGTACCAGCCCCGCGTTCTCCATCGGGAAAGCGCGTGACCTCCTTGGCTGGGAGCCCAAGCGCAGTTGGCGAACCGAACTTACGCCGCCGTACGAAGGCCCAGATTCAGCAGCATCAGACCAAGTACTACTCGACGACGAGAATCCTGCCGGCCTGGTCCCGGCGGGAGCAACCAAGGAGACACCATGAACTTCGACGGCGTACTGTTTTTCCCCGTCACACCCTTTGCCGAAGACGGTTCGGTGGACGTAGCCCTCCTGAAGGAGCACATCACTTCACGCCTTCCTTTCGGACCTGGAGGTGTGTTTCCCGCGTGCGGCACGGGTGAATTCCACGCCCTCTCCCTGGATGAGATCCGCACCGTGGTGGCTGCCGCCGTCGAAGCTGTTGCTGGTGCCGTCCCGGTAGTCGCAGGCGCCGGCGGCCCGTTGGGCCACGCCCTTGCTGCCGCCAAGGTTGCCGAGGAGGCAGGCGCCGACGCCCTGCTGGTTCTCCCGCCGTACCTCGTTACAGGGCCAACAGACGGCGTCGTTGCTTACGTCGAGGCCATCGCCGACGCCAGCAGCCTGCCCGTGATCGTTTATCACCGTGGCACGGCTAAGTTCACTGCCGCAGCCATGACCCGCCTCACCGCGAACCCGAAAGTCATCGGCTTCAAGGATGGGATCGGGGACGTCGGCCTGGCGCAGGAAATCGTATCCGCCATCAACGCTAGCGGCCGAACCGACTTCGCACTTTTCAATGGACTCCTCACGGCAGAGCTGACCCAGGGTGCTTACCGCGGCCTCGGGATCCCGCTCTACTCCTCGGCCGCCTTTGCCATGGCTCCGGAGATCGCGAAGGCCTACTACGACGCATACGTCTCTGGTGATGAGGACCGTCGGAACGCCCTGCTTGAGGGCTTCTATGCTCCCCTCGTAAGGCTTCGGGACCAGACTCCCGGCTTCGGCGTTTCTCTCATCAAGGCCGGGCTGCGATTGGCAGGGTTGCCGGTAGGCCCTGTCCGCCCGCCGCTGGTGGACCCCACGGAGGAACAGCTGCTGGAGCTGAAGTCGATCCTGGCCAAGGGCCACGAGTTGGCGCTCAGCTGATGACAGCGCGCATTACCGGCCTCACCACGCGTTTGATCACGGTTCCGTTGCTGCGTAGCTGGGGGGCTGAGGCTCCCGAGAACCACGTGATCGTCACCGAACTGAGTACTGACGACGGCGGCGTGGGCCACGGTTTCTCGTGGACACCTACTATTGGTCCCCAGGCAGTCAAAGCACTTCTGGAATACGACATCGCCCCCTTCATCCTTGGGTTGGAGCCGAATCCCGAAGCGGTGTGGGACCAACTCTGGAAGCGTCTGCACGAGGCAGGTGGGGGAGGCCTGACCACTATCGCCATGGCCGGTGTGGACCTCGCGCTGTGGGACCTTAAAGCCCGTCAGGCCGCCACCTCCGTCACTGCTCTCCTGGGTCAACGCCAGGAATCAGTGGAGGTCTATGGCTCGGGCGTGAACCTGCACTACTCCTTGGAACAGCTCGTGGAGCAGGCACAGCGCTGGGTTGCCGGTGGCCATAAGGCTGTGAAGATCAAGGTGGGAAAGCCTGAGCTACGCGAAGACGCTGAACGGGTTGCCGCGGTCCGGCAGGTCATTGGCCCGGACCGCCTGCTCCTGATTGATGCCAACCAACGCTGGGACCTGGCGCACACCTTCCGCGCCTTGGATGTTTTGGGGGAGTACGGATTGGAATGGCTTGAAGAACCAATCCGTGCTGACGATTTGTGGGCCTACCGGCGTCTGCGTAAACATTCTCCGGTGCCGATCGCGCTTGGCGAGAACGTCCACACTATCTACCGTTTTCGCGACTTCATCGAAGCAGAAGCCGTGGATATCATCCAGCCCAACATTGTCCGGGTGGGCGGCATTACGCCGTTCCGCAGGATCGTGGAGTTGGCCCGCGCGAACAGCATCAGGGTGGCTCCGCACCTTCTTCCGGAACTCTCCGGACAGTTGGCGCTCACCTTGGCCGAGGCCGTGAGCGTGGAAGAAGTGGAGGACGCTTCCTTCGAGCAGCTCGGCATCCTCGCCGAGCCCTCTCCCATCCGAATCCGCAACAGCAGGCTCATCTCGGCAAGCCGTCCCGGCCTTGGCTTCGACTTTGCCCAAAAGCCGGCCGCACGCGAGAGCTCCGCCGCTAAGAGCTCCGCCCCTGAGAGTAAAGGAAACCACATTGAGTACAGCAACTCTTGACCTGACCGCGGTGACGGGGGCTGCCGCCGCAGCCTTCAAGGTGACCGCCGCAGCGTCCGACGCCGAGCGCGCAGCCTGGCTGACGGCCGTCGCCGACGCCCTGGACGCCAACGTGACGGAACTGGTGGCCATAGCTGACTCCGAAACCAGCCTTGGTACGGTTCGGCTCACAGGTGAGGTGGCCCGGACGAGCGGCCAACTCCGGCTGTTCGCGAAGGTGATCACCGAGGGCTCGTACTTGGAGGCCGTGATCGATCACGCCGATCCTGCCGCCACGCCGCCCAAGCCTGACCTGCGCCGCATCCTGCGTCCGATTGGACCCGTGGCCGTGTTCTCGGCGTCGAACTTCCCGTTCGCGTTCTCGGTGGCCGGTGGCGACACCGCATCGGCGCTCGCTGTCGGTTGCCCGGTGATCGTCAAAGCACATTCCGGCCATCTACGCCTGTCCGAGCGGACTGCCGAGATCGCGACCGAAGCCTTGGCCAAGACCGGAGCTCCGGACGGCATCTTCGCCCTCGTGAGCGGACGCGAGGCAGGTACCGCATTGGTGCAGGATCCCGCCATCAAGGCTGTGGGCTTCACCGGTTCCATCCCCGGCGGCCGCGCACTGTTCGACCTCGCAACGTCCCGCCCGGAACCGATCCCCTTCTATGGCGAACTGGGCAGCCTGAACCCGGTGGTCATCACTAATGGTGCTTTGGCCGAGCGCGCTAAGGAACTTGCTGCTGGCTTGGCTGGTTCGTTCACCCAGGGAGCGGGGCAGTTCTGCACAAAGCCCGGACTCGTTTTCATCCCCGCAGGCACCGACTTTGCTGCCCAGGTGGCAGAGGCGAGCAAGGACAAGCCGACCGCGGCCATG
Source organism: Paenarthrobacter sp. YIM B13468 (assembly GCF_042788025.1). Classification (NCBI taxonomy): domain Bacteria; kingdom Bacillati; phylum Actinomycetota; class Actinomycetes; order Micrococcales; family Micrococcaceae; genus Paenarthrobacter; species Paenarthrobacter sp. YIM B13468. The sequence continues at coordinate 77,523 of NZ_JBHZPI010000018.1, forward strand.
CTGACTGAGCGGATCGCGGAGGCCTACCCTTACGGCCTGCGCAGCGTCGCGGAGCAGCCGGGTGTTGCTGTGGTGAGCGGCACAGTGGATCAGGACAGCCTGGCCGACGGCGCAGCTCCGGTGGTGTTCTCGACAAGCGCCGCCAACGTGCTGGAGCGTCCTGATGAGTTGCTGGAAGAGTGCTTCGGCCCCACCACGCTCCTCATTGAGTACGCCAATGAGGAAGAGCTGTCACAGGCCCTCGCCAAGGTTCCAGGCAGCCTCACCGGCACCGTGCACGCGCAGCCAGGGGAGGACGTTTCAGCGCTTGTGGAGCAGCTGAGTGAGCTTGCAGGTCGCGTGTTGTTCGACGGTTGGCCCACTGGCGTTGCAGTGAACTGGTCGCAGCAGCACGGAGGACCGTACCCCGCCACGACATCGCTGTTCACCTCAGTGGGCGCTACCGCGGTTCGCCGCTTCCAGCGTCCTGTGGCTTACCAGGACGCTCCGGAGAACATCCTGCACCCTGCCCTGCGCGAGGCGAACCCGTTGGGCATCCCGCGCCGGGTGGACGGCGTGCTAACCCTGGGCTAAGGGCGCCAAGCAGGATTGCAGTACGCGAAGGGCGGGGTCACCGTGATGGTGACCCCGCCCTTGGCGTTTTGTGGTTGGTTACGCGTTACAGCCGCAGGGTGATCGGACGACGGCGGCCGTCCACTTCCGTCGTCGGCCAGCGCTCGTCGACGGTCAGCACCTTAACTCCACCTTCTGTGAGCAGCACGGTGTCTTCGATTTTCACGCCCGGTCCGGAGGGGTTCCACGTGAACGGCTGGTCGAGGACGATCCTGTCCGTCACGTCCGCGGTGACCCGCGGATCACGGCCGGCATAACCTGCTGGACCACCCTGATGATGCAGGGTCCATTGATCGGGACCAAACCGGTGGCGCACATAGGCATCCTGGATAGCGGCGAACACCTCATTGAGCTTGGCACCCGGCACGGTGGCCCGGAAGATGTCCGCTTCAACCGCTGTGATGCGTGCTTCGGCGTCGAGCTCCTGTGGAGTGCCGGCGTCGAACGCTACCCAACGGGTCACGTTGGCCACCAAGCCATGACGGCGGGCGCAAACCACGGCCATTGCCCTGCGACCGATGGGAGCATGCGTTGCCAGCGGGTGGCGGAAACCGCTTCTGGAAGCACCGCTGCAGAGCAGGACAAGGGGCTCGGCGCCCACTGCCACAATCCGGGCTGCCAAGTCCGAGACAAGCTCAAATTCGGTTGTCCCGGGCGTTGCTGCCGTGAGGACGTCGGTCATCGCCTTGGCGGCATCTGCGGACAATTGGGCATAGCGAGCTGTTTCTGCGGGCAGGAGTTGTTGTCGCGCTGCCCGTAATTCCCCCGCGACAGCGGCTTCCATCAGAGGGTTTCCGTCGTCGGCCAGCCCGGCCGCAGATGCATGCAGTTGGCCGTGCCACGGAATACTGTGCAGGTTGACGCCCTGGGGAAGTTCCTCTGCCTCGATCCTGCCGGCTTCGTTGTTGAACGTCACAAGATGATCTCCGGCTCGATTCACCAGGAGGGCGGCGATGGGATCCCCTGCCAGGCTGATATGGACACGACTGCCGTCCAGATACCAGGTGAGTGCCGTGTTGCTCGTGAGCAGAAGCGAATCTCGACCCGAACGGTCCAGGATGTCCATTATGCGGCGGCGCTTCACCACACGGTCGGCGGCATTGCCGGGGGCCGGGGACGCAGCGCCGGATGTCCGTGCGGCGTCCGGCGTTACTGCAGATTGAGTCGGAGCGGTCATGCTGGGTCCCCCTGGGTTGCGATGAGCTGTTCAATGTCTTGAGTGGCTAGGAAGCCGTCAGCGATGAGCACCCTGACGGTGCGATGCACAGGGTTACCGGGTTCTGCGGGCACCGGCGACTCCCACGCCAAGGACAGCCCCACACCCGGATAGCCCGAGTGCCGAACGAACCAGGGGTCCGCTGCTTGGGGGGAAGCCAGGAAGACGAGCGTGGCCGGATGGCCCAAGCCCGGATCGCCCGCACTATGGCCGCCGCCCGTTCCGGCGTCGAAAGTTCCTGACCAAGCCAGCCAAGGCGCGACGCTGCCATGGACGGCATCTTCCCCGCGCGACTCAGGGGTCCAAATGGTCGCGTCACTGACCCTGGGCAGCCGCCAGAAGAAGCCACCATAACCGCCCTGCGACCGTCCGTTGGAACCGGGGCTGCCCAGCAGCACCGGGCGTCCCGTGGCGGATTCGAGCGTGAAGTGCAGCGTCAATTGCCAGACGGAATTTCCGACGGCGCCCCAGCGCCACTCGCGCTGTTCGCGGAGGACAGGGGAACCGTCAGGGCCCGCCCAGCTCAATAGCTCGTTCCGCTGTCCATCCCTATGTTCCGCGGACTCAAGGACCACGCGGCCGTGGTCCTTGCGCCAGACGTACGCACCGGCGTCGCGCGTGTAGGTCCGGCCACCCCAGAAATTGATACCGTCCACGTCCTGGATGGCGACGCCTGCCCCAAGGTGCCACACATGGTCCTCCGGAATGTGGTCACTTACGATCGTGCCGGCAAGGGTGCGGACGGGGTGGAGGTACGGGCGCGGCGAGGAGGTTGGCCGGATGCGTGAGCCGTCCTGCATAGTGGCGACGGCTCTGCCGTTGACCTTCAGCTCTGGCTTGGCTGCTCCATCGGTAACCGCAGCTTTTTCAACCCACGGCGCCCCGAGTTCCGCGAACGTTGCTTGGCCCAGGGTGGCGCGGTGGATCCACGACTCGATGTCCCGTACCACGGCATGGGCGTCGTCGCCTTCGCCCAGCCACGTCACATGGTCCGGATGGATGAGCCGGGGTGCGTCCGAGGTTCGGACCGCTTCCAACACGGACATGTAGGCGCCGGCTCTAGTCAATGGGCTGAGCAGATCCTGTTCCGTCCGTGCTGAAAGGAGGTTTTCCAACAGGTCCGTCCGACCGAAAGCCTCATTCCGGATCCCGTCCGGAGTAGTGATCTCCAGGCTGTCTTCGGTGTAGGAAAGCGTGATCTGCCCGAGCGTGCCGTAGATGGTCACCGATGGCGCTGATTGCACAGGCGCGCACAACGTCAGCCCGCAGGTCAGCACGGTGCCTGTCGCCGTCCGGACCCTGATCACGGAAGTGTCATCGCTTTCGGTGTCATTCGCCCGGTAAAGGTCGGCTTCGACCAATTCGACGTCGGCAACGCTCCTGGCACCTGCGAGCCGCAGCCCGGTAGCCACTGCGTGTGCCAAGGCGTTCGTCGCGACGCCGTCCACCACATCCGTACCGTTCAGGCTTCGCTTACCGGCCCAGCGGGAGCGCTTGAAGTACCCCTTTGTCCGGAGCCACTGGCCCGTCGCGCTGATGCCGCGGACCTCGCCGATCTCACCCGATGCCACAAGCTTTTCTATGGCGGGAAGGGCATGCGAACCAAGGCTCTGGAAACCGACTTGAACAATCCGACCGGCGCTCGCCGACGCTGCGAGGACGCTTTCGTACTGCGCCATGGAAGCCACGGGAGGCTTCTCGAGATAAACGTTGGCGCCTGCCCTCAAAGCGGTGAGGGCGAGCGGGGCGTGGGTTTGGATAGGAGTGGAAATGATCACGACGTCGGGGGCGCTTCCCGCAGCCAGCAGCTCCTCCAAGGAACTGTAGACGCCCACATCAGGAGGCAACTGGCCTTGGGCCGGTGGCCGTGGATCGGCAACAGCCACTAGTTCAAGCATTCCGGCGGAACTGAGCCGATGGAGGTTTTCAAGGTGTCGTTCGCCGAATCCGTGAACGCCCACGAGTGCTACTCGTGGCAGTTGGTTGTGAATGCCCACGATTGTGTGGGGGGCCGTTGAAGGCAAAGTCATAGTGCTGTCCTAGCGGGATCAGTTGCGGGGAGACGACGGGCTTCATTGGCCTGGAGGTTGGAGGAGAGGAAAGCTGCCGCCTCGTCCTGCATGCCGGTGGAAAAAACATGCGGCTCGGGCCAAAAGCTGCCTGTGTACCGCCCAGCCGGCATCCGCTCCGAAAGGTGGGCATCGGCGTCGCGCATTCCTGCTTCCGGAAACAGCTGGTCGGCTAGTGCGTACTGGACCAGGACAGCGCCGGCAGTTGAACGCATTACCAGATCGGGCCAATCTCCCAGCCTTGACAGGCCATGGGAGTGGAGCAACCAGGAATGGGCATCGAGGTAGGCAGGGAGGAGGGACGCGAAGGTGGTCATCATGCACGTGACCACATAGCTGCGGATCAGTGGACTGAGGGCGGCGAGCACCATGGCCCGGCCGCCTCCACCTGAAAATCCGGTGCATCCAAGGCGTTCCGGATCGACTCCGGGGAGGGACGCCAGGATGCCTAGCGCCGTGAGGTCGTCATGCGCCACCGTCCCGGCGATGCTGGTGCCAAGGAGCGTTGCGGCTTTCGCCACGGTTTCTTCATGATTGGACGCTGCTGCGTTGTAAAGATCCGCCGGGGAAGGCTCGACGCCGGCCTCCCGCCACAGTGCCTGCTGGCCGTTGACGGCCTGGGCCGTCCGCCGAGGCTGGGTTTCCAGGCCAAAGCCGCGACTGCCCCACATGAAGGCGTCGTGTGCCAGGACGGCGAAACCCTGCTGGGCAAGCCATGTAGCCCAGTGCCGCCCGCCGTAGAGCTTTTCCCGCAATTGGACCGGTACAGGACCGAAGCCAGTTGCAGTGGTGGCCCCGGCGTCGTTGTCTTCTTCTCGTGGAAGTAAGACCAGCCGCTCCGCGCCATGGGATTTGATCCCACCATGGCAGTGAAGTGCCAGTACCCCGGGCAGGGGGCCAGTGGAGCGGGCTGGCCGCACGAACCAGGCCGAGGTCCTTGGTCCGAAACCAAGCTGCCAGGACAAGCGGGAGGTGATGACGCCGTCGTCCTCTGTTTGGGTTTCCACCCTGTATTCAGTAACCGGCGCAGTGGCAGGGACCCCGAGCGTGTCCACCAGCTGCTGGGCACTCGGAGAGGTTGCCGCGAAGTGATGCCGGGCGGCGTAAGCGGGCCAATCCTCGTAGCGGCCAAGAGCGCTGGGGCGGATGGGCATTCCTGCCATGTCAGCAGTGGTCATGGCAGTCGCCGTGCTTGGGGAACAATGGTGTCCTGCCTTTTCGGTGCGGATGATGTGCGAAAGCGCACGCCGGGCTTCTTCGGCGTGTAAATCGGGTATTGGCGACTTCCTCAGAAAACGCTTTCTCAAAAATTAGCAAAAGGCTGTACATGGGTCAAGAAAGCGTTTACTTTGGTACGGAGCCGCTGATCACCAGGATCCACATCCCGGCGAGTCAAGGGGTACCGCCGAGTGAACGGCGGCGTCCCGGAAGGCAAGCATCAACCACACTCGTACTCCGTGGATGGCCACGATGACCAAAGGAGACCACATGGCCGCTTATGAACATACGGGGACGCCGAAAGGCGTTCGCGGTCAGGCAGGAGGGAAGCGATGAGCGCCATCGGCGAACTCTCCACAATGACCCGCCGCAAGGGGCCCATGACCAAGGAGGAGAAGAAAGCGAACGGTCGCGACAACAAGGCCGCCTATGTTTTCCTGCTTCCGTGGCTGATCGGCCTCGTGGTCATCACCGTGGGTCCGATGCTGATGTCGTTGTACCTGTCCTTTACGGACTACAACCTTCTGCAACCACCGCAGTGGGTGGGAATCGACAACTTCGTCCGCATGTTCGGCGATGCCCGACTCCATAATTCCTTGCGCGTTACCTTCACATATGTGCTGGTAGGGGTGCCGCTCCAGCTGGCTGTGGCCCTGGTGATCGCGCTGGTCCTGGACAAAGGGCTTCGTGGCCTTCCGTTCTACCGTTCCATCTTCTATTTGCCGTCGCTGCTGGGCGGATCTGTGGCTGTCGCGATTCTTTGGAAGCAGATCTTCGGCACCACCGGCCTGGTGAACCAGGTCCTCGCCATGATCGGCATCCAGGGGCCTGGATGGATCTCGGATCCAAACACGGCGCTCGGCTCCATCATCCTGCTGCACGTCTGGACATTCGGCAGCCCGATGATCATCTTCCTGGCGGGCCTGCGCCAGATCCCGAACATGTACTACGAGGCCGCCGAAGTTGACGGCGCCACCACTTTGCAGAAGTTCTGGCGGATCACGCTGCCGATGCTGAGCCCCATCATCTTCTTCAACCTGGTGCTGCAAATCATTGGTTCGTTCCAGTCGTTCACGCAGGCGTTTATCGTCTCCGGCGGAAACGGCGGACCGTCCGACTCCACCATGTTCTTCACGCTGTATCTGTACCAGAAGGGCTTCGGTCAGTTCGATATGGGCTACGCCTCGGCGATGGCCTGGTTCCTGCTGGTCATTATCGGCGCCTTCACTGCCATCAACTTCATCGCTTCAAAGTATTGGGTGTTCTACGATGACTAAAATCCAGACCCTGCCGCCCGCAGCTGAGGGCCAAAGCAGCAAGACCAGCAAAAGCCCGCGCCGCCGCGAATCGCCAGGAAACCTGGCCTTCAGCCGCAACGCCCGCATCAAAGGACTCATCAAGCACGCCATCCTGATCCTGGTTGGCGGGATCATGATCTATCCGCTGCTATGGATGGTTGTTTCCTCGCTGCGGCCCAATGACCTCATTTTCCGCGAACCCGGCCTTTGGCTGAACAACCTGGAAATGAGCAATTACACCGATGGCTGGTCTGCGCTGACGCACCCCTTCGGGCATTACATGATCAACTCTGCGATCGTCGTACTCGGCTCGATCGTCGGAAACCTGATCTCGTGCTCCATGGCCGCCTATGCCTTCGCCCGGCTGCAGTTCAGCGGCAAAAAGCTGTTCTTCGGAATCATGCTGCTGACCATCATGCTGCCCTTCCATGTTGTGATCGTGCCGCAGTACATCCTGTTTTCGCAGATCGGTTGGGTGAACACGTTCTGGCCGCTGATCGTGCCGAAGCTCCTGGCAACGGACGCGTTCTTTGTGTTCCTCATGGTGCAGTTCATCCGTGGCATTCCGAAGGAATTGGATGAGGCTGCCCGCATTGACGGCGCCGGGCATCCGAGGATTTTCCTCCGGGTCATTCTGCCTTTGATGGTTCCGGCCCTCGCCACCACCACGATCTTCACATTCATCTGGACGTGGAACGACTTCTTCGGTGCACTCATCTACCTGACTGATCCGGACATGTTTACTGTCCCCGTAGCGCTTCGCGCTTTCGTTGACTCGCAGTCTGCCACCAGCTGGGGATCACTCTTCGCGATGTCCATCGTGTCCCTGTTCCCCGTCTTCCTTGTCTTCCTGTTCGGCCAGCGGTTCCTCATCAAGGGCATCGCAACTACCGGCATCAAATAGGACAGTTGGGAGTCCCAGGGCTTTCGCCCGACAAGTTATACAAGCTGAGATCTTGTAATACAAGATTGTGGCTTGTAGCATAAAATTCACGCAAGAAAACGCTTTCTCATTCGCATCAAGATCAAAGAGGATCGGAGACAACAGTGCCGGTATTTCCAAAGGGTGAAGGAATCGCCCCTGCAGGTGCTTCCAAAGCCCGCGCAACGGCCGCGCGGTCCAAGCGGCGGCTTCGCGCCTCGGCCATTATCGCTGCCACAGCTGCAGCCGTTCTGGCGCTGAGCGCTTGTGGCGGCGGAGCAGAACAAAAGAGTGCCGACGGCAAGGTGGAGCTCCGCTTCTCCTGGTGGGGTGGCGACAAGCGTGCGCAATTGACGCAGCAAGCCATCGCGGCTTTTGAGGCCGAGAACCCCAACATCAAGATCAAGGCCGAGTATGGCGACTGGAGCGGCTACTGGGACAAACTGGCCACTCAAGTTGCTGCCAACGATGCTCCGGATATCATCCAGATGGACGAAAAGTACATCACCGAGTACTCCACTCGTGGGGCGCTCCTGGACTTGTCCAAGTATAAGATCGACACCTCCAAGATGGACGAAGCCGCGTTGAATGCCGGCAAGGGTTCCAAGGGGCTCACTGGCATTGCAGCTGGCATCAACGCTGCCACCATCCTGGCCAACCCGGCGGTCTTCAAGGCTGCGGGCGTCGCACTTCCGGACGACAAGACCTGGACGTGGGAAGACTTCGAACGCATCGCGGCTGAGGTCACCAGCAAGTCGCCGAAGGGAACCTATGGCGCTGCTGCATACGGCACCGACGAGGCGTCCCTGGGTGTGTGGCTGCGCCAGAACGGCAAGTCCCTTTACACCCAGGATGGCAAGCTTGGCTTCGAACCCTCGGACATCGCGGGCTACTGGGACTTCCTGAAGGAACTCAGCGAGAAGAAGGCCGTTCCGTCGGCATCGGAGATTGTTGAGGCCGAAGCTGCGCCACTGGATCAGAGTGGCCTGGCAACCGGCAAGAACGGCATGGCGTTCTGGTGGTCCAACCAGTTGCCGGCGCTCGAGAAAGCTGCGGGCGGCGAACTGCAGATCCTCCGCTTCCCGTCCAAGACTGGCAAGGCTGCTGATACGCAGCTTTGGTACAAGGCTTCCCAGTTCTGGTCTGCATCCTCCAGGACCAAGCACCCTGAAGAGACGGCTAAGTTCATCGACTTCCTGACGAACAACGTCAAGGCCGGAGAAATTCTGCTGGCTGACCGGGGCGTTTACCCCAACTCGGACGTCCGCGAAGCAATCGCTCCCAAGCTTGCGGCCCCGGACACCAAGGTGGTCAACTTCATCAGCGAGATCCAGCCCGAACTCGGCGAAGCCCCGGCCGCACCGCCGAAGGGCGCAGGTGCCATCCAGGAAATCATCAAGCGCTACTCCTCGGAAGTCCTGTTCAACAGGCTCTCCACAGAGGAAGCCGGTAAGAAGGCCGTGGACGAGATGAAGTCCGCGATCGGAGCCTAGCTTTCCGGAAGCAACTCACCAAGAGAACCGCGCCCCGGGCGAATCATTCGTGATCCGCCCGGGGCGCGGTTTTGCGCGCGCACCCAACTGGGTAGCAGAAGTGCGCGTTTTGAGGGGTCTAAACGCGCACTGCTGCTACCCAGTTGGGCGGGTTAGTCTTCCGCGATAACTGCCACGGCTCCGGCGGGGACCACACCGCTGAAGCGCGCCCCGCTCAGCAGCTCGTCGCCGTCGGCCTTCACCGTCACGTCCGCGCGGCTGTGGTTGATGGCGAAGAGGAAGCTACTGCCATCCGCGGATCGCCGCCGGGCGAGTTCGACGCCGGCAGAAGCCTCGGCAACGGCCGTCACCCCAGCTTCCTCCAGCAGACGGGCAGTGAGTGAATCGATGCCGTCGGCGTCGGGTAGTGTCGCAAGGTACCAAGCCGCCCCTGCCCCGGTGGGTCTGCGCGTGACGGCGGGGACGCCGTCGAGCGGGTAGTCCGTAAAGGTAGCCAGGACCTCGGCTGGTGCGCCGGCAGATTCAGCCACGTGAACGTGCTCGCTCCACACGGAACCAACTGTTCCATCGCTGAGGGTGACTGTGCTGCCAGGGAAGAGCGGATGGAATTCCTCGGTTCGGATTCCCAGTAATTCGCGGAAAGCTCCCGGGTAGCCACCCAACCGAACGTGGTCCTGCTCATCCACGATGCCGCTGAAGTAGCTGATGAGGACCGTTGCACCGCCTTCTGCTGCGGCGGCGATAGAGGCGGCCGCGGAATCCGTGACGGCGTAGAGGGTGCAGACCAGAATGAGATCGTAGCCGGAGAGGTCGGCGGAGGGGCGGACGAAGTCCGTACTGACACCACGCAGGTACAGAGATCGGTGGAAAGCCCGCATGGTATCCAGGTACTTCAGGTCCTGGCTTGGGTGCGAGTCCAGCTCGGAGGCCCACCATGCTTCGTAGTCAAAGACGAAAGCAACCCTCGACTCCACGCGGGAACCCTTCACGGATTCCATCTTGGACAGGGCATCGCCGAGCTCCACCACGTTGCGCCAGACGTGGGTGTCGCGTCCGCCGTGCGGAACCATGGCTGAGTGGAATTTTTCAGATCCAGCCTTGCTCTGGCGCCACTGGAAGAACATGACGGCGTCGGCGCCGCGGGCAACATGGGCCAGGGAGTTGCGGAGCATTTCCCCGGGCATCTTTGGCTGGTTATGGGGCTGCCAGTTGACCGCCGATGTGGAGTGTTCCATTAGGATCCACGGTTTGCCCAGGGCCACGCCGCGCGTGAGGTCAGCGCTGAAGGCGAGTTCGATTTCCCGCTCAGGATCGGCAGCCACCAGGTAATGGTCGTTCGCGATCACGTCCATGTCCTTGGACCAATCGAAGTAGTCCAAGGTTTTGGTAGCGCTGGAAACCATGAAGTTGGTGGTGGCCGGGACGTTCGGTGTAACTTCACGGATTACTGCCAGTAGGGCGCGGTAGTAATCGATGAACGCCCACGAGTTGAACCGTGCAAAGTCCAGTTGCTGTCCGGGGTTGAGGGTGGTGGGTGCGGCACCGGGCGGGATGATTTCCTCGAACGAAGCGTAGTGCTGGGACCAGAACGCGGTTCCCCATGCGTCGTTGAGGGCTTCGATGGATCCGTACCGGCGTTCCAGCCAGGCTCGGAATGCGGCAGCGTCTTCTTCACCGTGGAACTCGCCAACATGGCAGCCGAGCTCATTGTCCACATGCCACAATGCCAGCGCAGGGTGGTTCTTGTAGCGTTCGGCGATGACCCTGGTCATCGTGGTTGCGTACCTGCGGTACACCGAGGACGATGGCGTGTAGTGCCGTCGCGAGCCGCGTTCCAGCCTTGTTCCTTCCGCTGTCACAGGAAGGATTTCGGGGTGTTTCCTGGCCAGCCAGGCCGGCGGTGATGCGGTGGCCGTAGCCAATGCCACTTTGATGCCGGCTTGGTGGAGGTTGTCCATGACGTCGTCCAGCCAGCCGAAATCGTACTGGCCTTCCACCGGTTCCAGCAGGCCCCAGGAGAAGATGGCGACGCTCAGGAAATTGACCCCCGCTTCCTTCATCAGCTCGATATCTTCACGGCGGACGTCTTCGGGCCATTGCTCAGGGTTGTAGTCGCCGCCGTAGGCCAGGCCATTGATGCTGTCCCATACGGACAGGGTTCCGAACGGGCTTTCCGAGGGGGTTTGGGACGGGCCTTCGGATGGGCCTCGGGAGAGTTCAGGGGAGGGCAAAGGGACTCCTTGGTCAGGTTCGGCAGTGCGGGATAACTGTGGAGCTTGGCTGCTATCAGGTTAGGCGAGGATCTTGGAAAACGCTTGCCCAGATTCCCGATTGAGGATATTGTATCGATTCAGAACGAGTGTAAGCGAGGTCACTCTCCCTGTGGGAGAACCGAACAGGCTTGCACCAACTGAGCAAGGAGGCTCTCATGATCAACAGAAGGAATTTCCTCACCACGGTGGCCCTTGGCACTGCATCTGCGGCGTTCCTGTCCGCCTGCGGCCAGTCTTCATCGTCCAGCAAGACGGGTTCTGCCGAGAATCCCGTGACCATCACGTACACCTGGTGGGGCAACGACGACCGCGCCGAACGCACACGCAAGGCGATAGCACTTTTTGAGTCCAAGAATCCGGATGTCAAGGTCAACGGCAACTTCACGGACTTCGCTGGGTACTGGCAGAAGCGCGCCACGGAAGCTGCCGGTGGTGGCCTGCCGGACGTTATGCAGTGGGACCTGTCCTACCTGCGCGACTATGGCCAGCGGAACCAACTACTGGACCTGGGCACGGTAAAGATCAACACGGATGCCTTCGACAAGTCACTCCTGCCTTCGGGCCAGATCCGTGGAAAAACTTACGGTATCCCCACCAGCACCAATGCGTTCGCTGTCTACTACGATCCCGCCAAGCTCAAGGCCATGGGCATCGCCGAGCCTGACGGAACGTGGAACTACAAGGAGTTCAACTCTTTCCTTGCCGAGGTGGGGCAGAAGGGCAACGGAACGTTGTTCGGCGGCACGGACTACACCGGTGTCTGGTGGATGTTCAACATCTGGCTGCGCCAGAACAACATTCAAGCCTTTACGGACGAAGGCAAGCTCGGGTTCTCCAAGGACGACCTCAAGAAGTGGTGGAACACCACCGCCCAGCTTCGGGGAACCCCGGCGATCGTTGGCGAAGACAAGACGACGCAGCTGCTGCCGAAGTCCCCGTTCGGCTCAAACGTCACTGCCACGGAAGTCACGTGGGACAACTTCATGGCCGGTTACCTCGGCGATAGTGGTGCCAAGGAACTCAAGCTTGTGCCGGTTCCCTCCGATAACTCCGACAACTTGGGACTCTTCCTCAAGCCGTCCATGCTGATGGTGGCCAGCGCCAAGACCAAATACAAGGATGCTGCTGCCCGTTTCATCGACTTCATGGTCAACGATCCCGAGGTAGGCCAGATCTTCAAGACCTCCCGTGGTGTTCCTGCGTCCAAGACCCAGCGCGACGGAACCACCTTTGAAGGCACAGACAAGCTGGTGGTGGACTACGAAAAGTCGATCGAGAAGTACCTCAAGGATGCTCCGGAGCCGCCCATCGTCGGTTTCGGCACGCTTGAATCCTCATTCAAGCGCGTCAGCTCGGACCTTAACTACGGCAAACTCACCATCGACGGTGCTGCAGATGCCTGGTTCAAGGAAGCCGAAGACCTTATCAAGCAGAATGCCTGATCAGACATTCGTGTCTGGCCCAGGCTTTCCAACCGACGGACTGATCTCGTGACTCAAAGCCCAACCCTGAGCAGGCGCTCCCAGTCGACCGCTCCCTTGCAGCAGCGCACATCGCGGCGGCGAGGGGCGGACGCCCGCGCCGGCTACACCTTCCTGCTTCCTTGGCTGCTCGGATTCATTGCCCTGACCGTGGGTCCGATGATTTCCTCGCTGTACCTCTCCTTTACCAACTACAACCTCTTCGATCCCCCCAAGTGGATAGGCCTGGACAACTACGCCACGCTCTTCCAAGACGAACGTTTCCTGCAGTCCGTGGGAGTAACCCTCAGCTATGTAGTGTTCGGTACCCCTTTGAAGCTCGCTGCGGCCCTGGCGATCGCCATGCTGCTGAACAGCAAGCGAAAGGGACAGGGGTTCTACCGTTCCGCGTTCTACGCTCCCTCCCTGATCGGTGCCAGTGTTTCCATCGCCATCGTCTGGAAGGCGATGTTCGGCGATTCCGGTCCTGTGGATGAGGGCCTGTCCTTCTTCGGGATCAACCTCGGCGGTTGGGTGGGCAATCCATCCATGACGATGCCCATGATGATCCTTCTGACGGTGTGGCAGTTCGGCGCTCCGATGGTGATTTTCCTGGCCGGGCTCAAGCAGATTCCTGCCGATCTCTACGAGGCAGCCTCGATGGACGGCGCCGGTCCGGTCCGTAAGTTCTTCAACATCACCTGGCCCATGCTTTCCCCGGTGATCTTCTTCAACCTGCTGATGGAAACCATTCACGCGTTCCAGATCTTCGCCTCTGCCTACATCATCTCCAATGGTGAAGGCGGCCCCGCAGGCTCCACTCTCTTCTACACCCTCTACCTGTACTTGCGCGGTTTCAGCGACTTCCGGATGGGCTACGCCTCGGCCATGGCCTGGCTCCTGGTGATCGTGGTCGGCATCATCACGCTGATCTTCTTCAAGACCTCCAAGTCCTGGGTCCACTACAGCGGTGATTCAAAATGACAACAATGGCAACCCCTACCCAGTCCACGCCCGCCACTCCAGCCCCGGTGTACAACCCGAAGTCCGAGTCGGGCACGGCCAAGCGCATCAAAAGCATCATCTTCCACATCGTTGCCTTGGCGCTGGTAGGGGTAGTCCTCTACCCGGCTCTGTGGATGGTGGCCTCGTCCTTCAAACCGAACTCCGAAATCGGTGGTTCCACCACCCAGCTATGGTCCAACAACTTCAGCTTCGACAACTTCGTCACGGCCATGGACGGCATCGGCGGAGTGTCCACCCTGACGTTCTTCACCAACTCCCTGATTCTGGCCGTCGGCGCAGTAGTCGGCACCATCCTTTCAGCGAGTGTCTCAGCGTACGCTTTTGCCCGCATCAACTTCCCTGGCCGCGGAATCTTCTTCGGCATGATGATTGCCACCTTGCTGCTCCCGTTCCACGTGGTGATCATCCCGCAGTACATCGTGTTCCAGCAGCTTGGCCTGGTAGACACCTATGTGCCGCTGTTGATCGGTAAATTCCTGGCCGCCGACGCGTTCTTTGTCTTCCTGATGGTCCAGTTCATGCGCAACCTTCCGGCAGAACTGGACGAGGCCGCCCGCATCGACGGCGCCGGACACGTCCGCATCTTCGGCTCGATCATGCTCCCGCTCATGAAACCGGCATTGATCTCGACCTCGATCTTCTCCTTCATCTGGAGCTGGAACGACTTCCTGGGCCCGCTTCTTTACCTGAACACCCCCGAAAAATACCCTCTGCCTCTGGCTTTGCGGCTCTTCGTTGACCAGACCCAGAGCTCGGATTATGGAGCGATGATCGCGATGTCCGTTCTTGCGCTCCTGCCCGTGTTGGTCTTCTTCCTGGTTTTCCAGCGCTACATCGTAGAAGGCGTTTCAACACAGGGCCTCAAGGGCTGACGGACACGAAGGCTGAAGAACAGAATGAGCGTCATGGACACAACAGGAAAGTCCTCCTCGGAGAAGCCGGCCATCTCGGTCAACCGATTTGCTCTCTTCTCCGAGACCATCCTCGCGGGAGTCATTGTGCTCCTCCTATCCGTCCCGTTGGTAACGGCGCCAGCCGCCTATGCCGCCGGCGTCGCGCATCTTGAACGGCACCTCAGTGGCAGGGATGATTCCCTTCGGAGCCTTTGGGGCAACTTCCGCCGCGCGCTTCCCGGCAGTTGGAAGATCGGAATCACGACGGCGGCAGCCGCCGTCGTGATTGTCCTAAACCTGTTGCTCGCACTGGTGGGGCAACTGCCCGGGCGGGCACTGATCCTGCCCGCGACCTTGATTCTGGCGGCCGCAGCCGCCGTGCTCCTGCTCAGGATCGCCGGCAACTGGAGCGGCGGAGTGATCTGGGCAGGCGACGCCGGCCGGAAGTCCGTGGATCTTCCAAGTCCACAGCAGCGGTGGCGGCTTGCCTACTCCCAAGCCAAAACTGATTCGTTCCGTGATGGGAGCGGTTCGCTGTTGCTCCTCGCCGCGGTTTTCGTGGCAGTCGTTTTTGTGTGGATGCTGCAGGCGCTCTTCGTCATCGTTCCGGGCATGCTGATCCTTGCCGCTGCTGCCGTCAAGATCAGGGCCGCCAGCCGCACCCAAATCTGAGAGTGCATCCGACAACCTGCTGAATCGAGCTGACCACCCCGTGTCACCGCGTCCGTTGCCACCGCGCCGTCCCTCTGACCAGACCTCGAACTCCGCCGGCAAAGACGCCGCCTCGCCAAGGCCCCGCTCCATCGAAGCGTGGCACTACCCACTCCGCCACCACAATTACCGGATCTTCGTGACGTTGTCGCTCGTCGGCAGCGGCGGTGTGTGGATGCAACGACTCGCCCAGGACTGGCTTGTCCTGCAGCTCACTGGAAGCCCGGCTGCGGTGGGATTGGCTGTGGCACTTCAATTCCTGCCCATGCTGGTGGTTGGTCCCATCAGTGGTGTGCTGGTAGATCTCTTTCCGAAGCGCCGAATCCTCATGGTGTGCCAGTCCGTAGCTGCACTGCTGGCCGCTGGACTAGCTGCTTGGAATGCCATGGGCGGCACGGACGTGTGGGTTGTCTATGGCTCCTGCATTGCTTTAGGAATTACCAGCTCCATTGATGGGCCCGCCCGGCAAGTCTTCGTCAATGAGGTAGTAGGTGATGCCGGACTACCGGCGGCGATTGGCCTCAACAGTGCGATAGGTCAGCTCGGTGCCATGCTCGGTCCCGCCTTGGCCGGCGTCCTCATTGCCCAAGCTGGCCCAGCCGCTGCGTTTGCGACGAACGCGGGGATCGGGCTGGCCGTTTTGGTGATGATCGCTCTTATCCGGCCAGCTGAGCTTCATCACGCACACGACCCCGACGGCCCACCCCGGGGTAAGCGTGGACAAATCCTGGCCGGCTTCAAGTATGTGAGTGCCAGGCCGCAGCTTCTTCTCATCATACTGTTGGCCGGCCTCTTGGGAGCATTCGGGATGAACGGTCCCGTGGTCCTCGCAGCATTCGCTGACCGTGTGTGGCACAGCGGTCCCGCCGGATTTGGGCTCTTCAACATGGTCAGCGCCTTGGGAGCCTTGGTGGGCGCGTTGGTGGCCAGCCGTATCAAGCGCTTTGGGCGCAAGGGCATTGTTGCCAGCGCCGGGCTCTTTGGCCTGGCCCAGTTACTCGCTGCTCTGATGCCCACGCAGGAGTCATTCGTGGTGATGCTCATTGTGGTTGGCTTCATGACGCTCATGTTCCTCACCAGTGCAGCCACCAGCGTCCAACTCGAAGCCGGTGCAAGCGTGAGGGGCAGGGTCTTGGCCCTTTACTTTCCACTTCTCTTGGGTGGGCACGCCCTGGGAGGCTTGCTCGCCGGCTGGCTCACGGAAGAATTCGGCGTCCGGGCGGGCCTTGTGGTGACGGGAGCTCTGGGTATGGTGTCAGCGGCAGTGGTAGGTGCGATCCTGTGGCGCCAGCGCGTTGCTGCGCGAGATGACAGTTGAGACGGGAAACATTGCCATCAAACGCCATCTCGGCGAACCAACTCCTCAATAGCCTCCACGCCCAGGGTTCCGTCACTGATCCAGACCGTGTTTGTACGCGTGAGTGACGTACCGGCAGCAAGTTCCACCGCGGTATCCCACGCCAGGGCGGAACCCACGGCAGGGTACTCACGGCAGCGAACAAACCACGGGTCCGCCGCTTCGGCAGGTGCGGCAAACACCAAAGTGGCCGGGCCGCCGATGAACTCTCCAGTCCACGCAAGCCACGGCGCAACCGAACCATGCACAGCAGCCTCACCTTCCGCAGCGGCGGAGAAGACGCGTGGGGAACCGTTGTTGGGGAGGCGCCAGAAGAAGCCGCCATAACCACTGCCCGCGGCACCATGCGAACCAGGACTGCCCAGTGAGACATCCACGACGGCGGTAAGTTCCGTCTGGATGTCGAGTCGCCAGGTGCCGGGGTCCAGAAGCGTTCGCCGGTAGCTCCGTTGCTCTTCGAGGAGGAGACCGCCGTCGGCCGCGAGCCAGTGGAGGTCAAGCGTGGTCTTTTCATCTTCGCGGCGCAGGCCACTGACCTCGATGCGGCCGTGGTTCCGCAGATCCATGTATTTGCCAGCGGCGCGCCGATAGCTTCGACCACCCCAGAAGTTGTTTCCGTTGACATCCTGAAGGGCGAACCCGGCACCGAGATGCCATATGTGATCCACAGGCATATGTTCGGTCACTACGATCCCTGATGGCGTCGTAACAGGGTGCAGATAGGGCCGCGGCGAAAGCTCTGGCTCCAAGGCGTCGCCAGCGCGGAAGACTGCAGTGGGAGAGCCAGGCAGGGGAGCGAAAAGTGGTCCCGAGGCGGTAGCGTCCTTCCGCGCCCAGGGAAGCCCGAGCTCGGAGAAGGTTGCATGAGCGCGGGCTGCCCGCTCCAGGATTTCTTCTATCCCATGAATCACGGCATGCGCTTGTTCGCCTACGCCTACCCATTCCACGTATTGCGAGTGTATGAGTGCCGGCGCGTCAGCGGTGCGGATGGCCTCAAGGACGCGCATGAACGCGCCGCTTTCATCCAAGGGACTCAGCAGCGCAGTGCCGTGGGACAAATGGTGGAGCAGGTTTTCGGTGAGGTCTTCACGTCCGAACGTGTGCGCCATTTCGCCCGCTTCGGTGCGGACGGTCACCCGGTCTTCGGTGTAGTGGAACACGGCCGTTCCTTCAGTCCCATGAAGCGTGACGTAGGGTTCAACGGACTCGGTGGCGCACAGCGTCAGGGCGCACGTGATGGGCAGCCCGTCCACTGTCCGCATGCGAATCACCGAGGTATCGTCTGCCTCGATGTCGTTGGCCCGGTAGAGATCAGTCTCCACGGTGGCGAGGTCTTTTGCAGTCCGGGCCCCGGCTATCCGGAGGGCCGTGGCTATCGCGTGGGCCAAGGGATTGGTGGCGACGCCGTCCACTACGTCAACTCCGCCGAGGCTGCGCCTTCCGGCCCACCTCGAGCGTTTGTAATATGCGCGGTCCCGGACCCAGCGCCCTGTGGCCGTAATGCCTTTGAGCGACCCAATGCTGGGGAGTTCTGCCGAAGCCTCCCCGCTGGCCAGTTTTTCCAGCGCGGTGAGTGCATGGGAGCCCAGGCTTTGGAACCCGATCTGGACGCTCCGGCCAGCTGTTGCGGCTGCCTCCTGGAGCCGGATGAAGTCGCTCATGGAAGCGACCGGAGGCTTTTCGAGATAAAGATCTGCGGAGGAAGCCAGCACGGAAAGAGCCAAGGGGGCGTGTGTCTGGATCGGAGTTGCCACAATGATCACGTCCGGCTGATGGCCTCCTCCAAGCAGCTCATCCAGATCGGAGTGGACGGCCGTGGAAGGCGGCAACGTGCCTGGGGCCGGGGGATTCGGGTCTGCGACTGCAACGAGATCCACCACGCCCTCCGAACTGAGCCTTTCCAGGTTCTGGAGGTGATGGGCGCCGAAGCCATGAACGCCTACCAGGGCGATCCTTGCCGGTGCAGTCCTGAGGGTGCCGGGACTTTTGGCGGACCCGGCGGAAGTGGTTTCCATGGTTCTCCTCTGCTGGCTGGCAACTGCTGGCGACTACCTCAAGGCGTGCTCGATAAGGCGTTTCTCAAGAGGCCCGGCGCTTCAGGCTATCTCCCGCAAGGTACACTCGGCAAGCGCTTTCCGATAGCTGGTTCTGCAAGTGTAGCGCGATCCTTCCTTGAATGTAACGATTCAAATCAAACCTTGACCGGACGCGGCCGGTCAGTCTAGATTGCGGTGAAACCGTTTACTTGTGATGTGGCGCACCCGGTCAAGTCCCGATTGGCTGGGATCGGTGACCGAGGCGAGATTGCAAGGTGATCGCCGGCGCCAGATATTTGGGTGAGTTCTGCAACGATGGAGAAAGGGAGCGCCATGACTTCTGGGGGATTTGGCTTTCGGGCCTACACGTTCTTCGACACACTCCTGTGGATCGCCTGCCTGAATATGCTCTGGATCGTCTTCACGCTGCTGGGTGGCGTGGTGCTGGGTATAGGACCTAGCACCACAGCTGCCCACATCCTGGTTCGTGACAAGGTGCAGGGAAACGCCACGCCTTTGATGCGCCGCTACGCCAAGGAGTACTTCAAGAACTTTGCGAAGGGCAATGCCCTCGGCGTTCCGGTCTTGGTAGTTGCTGCGGCCTTGGCCCTGAACTGGGGCTATTTTTCTGCCGGCTGGGATCTGGGTTCGCAAGTGGCATCGGCCGCGATCCTCCTGGCTGTCCTCTTTGCGGCCGGAACGTTGTGCTACCTCTTTCCGATGTTTGCCAGATACGAACTCACGCTTCCCCAGTACTTTGTGATGTCGTCCCGGTTTGCCATGCGCCACCTCGCGGGGACCGTCATACTCCTGTTCGTAACGGCGGCCGCCGTATTCGCCTGCCGCTCACTTCCCGGCCTGGTGCCGTTCTTCGGTGTTGGTGCCTGGCTCTATCTCACCGGCTGGTTGTGCGACCGGTTCTTTGCTGCCAATGACGACGCCATGGCTGCCAAGGAAACGGACCCTGCGGCAGCAGTTGTCCTCGCCTCTGGCGATCAAGCGACCATCACGGCAGCCAGCCCCCTGACCGCCCCTTCCACTGACAAGGAGATCAGTCTTGTTTGAAACCAGCCGCCCGCCCGCAGGCGCGGGCCGTGTCCTCCATCGATCCCTTGATAACCAAGGGCATGCCGAACTTGTCCAAGGAGGCCCCGAGCTGGGCGTAGATTCTCCTGGCGTGAGCGTTAATGAAACGTATCAAGACGCGAACGGCCGTCACCTGTGGAGCCTGAAACGCTTCCCCGGCGTGGCCCCGGAATCGTCAATCGACAACAACCCCGAAGAAGTGGAGTAGGAAATGATCCGTAGAAAACCAACCCTGGCGGCCGCCGTCGTCGTCTCTGCCGCCTTGGCCCTGACCGCCTGCGGTGGCGAAGCGCCGGCGTCGGACCTCTCATCCGTCAAGATCATGGCGCCCTTCCTGGAAGCGCAGCCGCCAACCCCGGACGGCGCTGTGCAGAAGAAGCTTGAAGAGCTCACAGGCAAGGACATCAACATCTCCTGGGCGCCCAACGCCTCCTACGAGGACAAGATGAACATCACCTTGGCTTCCTCCGACATCCCGCACGTCCTGGTGGTGCAGGGCAAGTCGCCGGGCTTCGTGAAGAACGCCGAAGCCGGGGCGTTCTGGGACCTTACCGACAAACTCAAGGACTACCCGAACCTCAAGACGACCTTTCCCGAAGTCCAGCAAAACGCCAGCGTCAACGGCAAGGTTTACGGGGTTTTCCGGGCTCGTAATCCGATCCGCGCCGCCGTGATGTTCCGCCAGGATTGGCTGGACAAGTTGGGCCTGAAAGCGCCGCAGACCACAGAAGACCTGTACAAGGTGGCCAAGGCATTCACCGAGCAGGATCCGGATGGCAACGGCCAGAACGATACCTACGGCATCACGATTCCCAAATGGGGCGCACTGGGCACCAACAGCCCCTACGACATGATCGAGACCTGGTTCGGCGCCGGAAACCGCTGGACCGAGCGGGACGGCAAGCTGGTGCCGAGCTTCGAAACCGAAGAATTCCTGCAGGCTGATCGCTTCATCAAGAAGATGGTGGACGAGAAACTCATCAACCCCGACTTCGCCACCTTCGATCCCACCAAATGGAATGAGCCCTTCTTCAACGGCAAGGGCGGCATTATTGTCGACGTCGACTCCCGGGTCAGCGTGCTGATCAACCTTTTCAAGCAGGCCAACCCGAGCGACTTCCAGAGCAAAGTGGGCTTCGTGGGCAGCCTGAAGGGCCCGGACGGTGAACTGCACGCCCACCCGACCGATGGTTACTCCGGCTTCCTTGCCATCCCCAAGTCCAGCGTCAAAACCGAAGCCGACCTGAAGAACGTCCTGACATTCCTGGACAAACTCAACAGCAAGGAAGTTGCCGTCCTGATGAACAACGGCATCGAGGGAGTCAACTTCACGGTTGAGGAAGGACTGGCGGCCACCATCAAGCCGGAAACGCCGGAGGGCAAGGTAGTCAACACCGACATCAAGAGCTACGCGCAACTTGGCACCAACGTCACGGGGAACAACTTCTACCCTGTGAAGCAGGCGTCCGAGTACGAGCAGAAGGTCTTTGACGATCGCGTTGCAGTGATGGCGAACGACCTCAAGAGTGCCGTGTACAACCCGGCCGCAGCCTTCGTTTCGCCCACGTATGTGGCCAAGGGTGCGCAGCTGGACAACATCGTGGCCGACGCCCGCATCAAGTACCTGGCTGGGCAGCTGGACGAGCAGGGCTTAAAGGATGCCATCAAGCTGTGGAACACCAGCGGTGGTGACAAGGTCAAAGAAGAGATAAACAAGCTGTGGCAGGACACCAAGAAGTGACCGCCCCGGTCGTTGAAGCCAAGGCACCGGAGCGGGCGGCCAGCACGCCGCCCGCCCCGGCGCGGCGACGCAGCTTTGCAGTCCACTTCGCGCATTACAAATGGTTGTATCTACTGCTCCTGCCCGGCGTGGTGTACTTCGCAGTGTTCCGGTACGGTCCCATGTACGGTGTTTCCATCGCCTTCAAGGACTACGTTCCGTTCCTGGGCGTCAACGGCAGTCCTTGGGTGGGTCTAACCAACTTCACCGACTTCTTCGCCAACCCGGACTTTCCGCGGTTGCTGGGGAACACACTGATCCTGGCGTTCCTGAACCTGGGGATCGCCTTTCCGCTGACCATCGTCCTGGCATTGCTGCTCAACGAGGTCCGGCTTTCGGTGCTGAAGCGAACCGTCCAGACACTCGTCTACATCCCACACTTCCTGTCCTGGACCATCGTGGCGTCGCTGAGCTTCCTCCTCTTCGCCTTGGACATCGGACCGTTGTTCCAGTTCGTCAACGGGTTGTTTGGCACCAATGTGGACATCCTGTCCGATCCGAACTGGTTCCGGCCGCTGATTGTGCTTCAAGAGATCTGGAAGAACACCGGTTGGGGAACCATCATCTTCCTGGCGGCACTGGCCACCGTGGATCAGGACCAGTATGAGGCCGCAATTATCGACGGCGCCGGCCGGTTCCGGCGCGTCTGGCACATCACCTTGCCCGGCATTCGGTCCACCATCATCGTGATGCTCATCCTGGCCATCGGGCAGATGCTCAACACCGGCTTTGAGCAGATCTACCTCATGACCAACGCACTCAACCGCAGCGTGGCCGACGTCTTCGATACCTACGTGTACTTCGTAGGCATCACCCAAGGCGCCTACAGCTACAGCACCGCCGTCGGGCTTTTCAAGTCTTTGGTGGGCATAGTACTGATCTTCGGCACCAACTGGCTGTCCAAGCGGTTCAACCAGAGCGGACTTTTCTAATGAAGATTCACAACACGCGTGGCGGTCGGATTTTCGATGCCGCCAACTACGTCTTCCTGACCCTGATCGGCATCATCACCCTGTTGCCTTTCGTCTACGTCCTGGCAGGATCCTTCGCCAACGAAGCCGAAATTACGCGGCGGGCGTTCTTCGTTTGGCCCGAGCAATTCACGCTGGGGGCGTATGAGTACATTTTCTCCACGCCGTCCTTTACCAAAGCCCTGCTCACCACCGTGCTGGTCACGCTGGTTGGGACGCTGGTGCAACTGGTCCTCACGGTCACCATGGCCTACCCGCTGGCGAAGCGTGGACTTCGTGGCCGGAAACTGATCCTGTCCCTGGTGGTTTTTGCCATGGTCTTCTCAGGCGGCATGATTCCAACGTTCCTGCTGGTCAAGGACCTGGGCTTGCTGAACAGTTACTGGGCTCTTATCCTGCCTGCGGCCATCAACCCGTTCAGCCTGATCATCATCAAGAACTTCTTCCAGGAGCTCCCTGCCGAGCTCGAGGAATCAGCCAAGATGGACGGAGCTACGGAGATTGGAATCCTCTGGCGGATCCTGCTGCCGCTGTCCAAGCCGGTATTGGCCACGTTTGCGCTTTTCTACGCTGTGGGTATTTGGAACGACTTCATGTCCCCGCTTTTGTACCTCAGCGACAACAACATGTGGACGCTTCAGATGTACCTGCGTCAGGTCACCGCTGCATCGGATCTCCTTGGCACCGGCAATGTGGATCCGTCATACATCCCGCCCGAGCAAGGCATCAAGTTCGCCGTGATCGTGGTGGCAACCTTGCCCATCCTCATCTTCTACCCCTTCCTGCAGAAGCACTTTGCCAAAGGAATGCTGATCGGTTCGGTTAAGGGGTAGCAGCTCCTGATGAAAGGAAACTCATGAAAATACTCCTCGCGGGCGACTCCACCGTGGCAGCCTGCCCGAGTTACGAATACCCGATGAGTGGTTGGGGAGCCCACCTCGCGTCCGAAACCTATTGGTGGGCTGCTGTCCACAATTACGCGAAGGGTGGTGCCACCACGGAGTCGTTTCGGGATGAAGGGCTTTGGCACGAGCTGCTTCACCAGACGGTTCAAGGGGACCTCGTCCTGATCCAGTTCGGGCACAACGACCAGAAGCGGGAGCACCTCGCCGCAAGAAAGGGCTATGCCGACAACCTGAAACGGATGGTGGCCGACGTCCGTTCCAAGGGTGGTGTTCCCATTCTGTGTACGCAGGTGGAGCGCCGGAGCTTCCTCGACGGAACGCTGCAGGAGACGCTGGGTGACTATCCCGCCGTCGTGCGTGAACTTGGCATGGAGCTGGGGTTGGACGTCTTCGACCTCAACCAATGGACCCGTGCGCTGTACGAGGAGCTGGGGGAGGAGGGGTCCAAGGAATTGTTCTTCCACTTCGCTCCCGGCGAGCATGCGCATTGGGCCGGGGGCCTTGAGGACAACACGCATTTCCACGAGACGGGTGCGCGCCGGATTGCGGGTTACGTCGCGGAGCAGCTCGAAGCGCTCGGCTACGGGTTGGCCGCTGCCCTCAAAGCTGGAGTGGGCGCTTGATCTACTCCAACCCCTTGCGGGGTCCTTCTGATATCGCTGGTTGGGTCGCCGAAGGGCCGGTCCAGTATGGAACGTACGACGACGGCGGGCCGGCCTTGGGCGGCGACGGAACCAGCGCGCTTCTCCTTTCCGGTACCCTCGACGCGGAGGAACATGGAGACCACGCGCACTGGACCCTCTGGTGCCCTGAGGAGACACCGGACCATGTCCGGATCAGGTGGGAGTTCCTTCCGATTGAGGAACCAGGCCTGGCCATGGTGTTCTTCTCCGCGCGGGGGCACGACGGCGAGGATCTGTTCTCCACTTCGCTGGCTCCGCGGACCGGTTACTACCCGCAGTACCACTCAGGGGATATCAATGCCCTCCACATCTCCTACTTCCGCCACAAATACGCCACGGAGCGGGCCTTCAGGACGTGCAACCTGCGCAAAAGTGCCGGCTTCGAACTCGTAGCGCAGGGAGCGGACCCGCTTCCTCCAGCCGATGACGCTGACGGCTTTTACAGGATGGAAGTCATCAAAGATGGCCGCCGTGTTGCCTTCTCGATCAATGGATTGCCCCTATTCGATTGGTTGGACGCGGGCCAGGAACCCTTGGCTGGCGGCTACTTCGGAATCCGCCAAATGGCCCCTCTACGGGCGGCTTACCGAAACCTGTCCATTACTCCCTTGTAGTTCCCCGTCCTCGTGACCGGCGACACAACCCTATGACGTAGGATGTCCTCATGCCTCTCTTTGACCTGCCCCTTGAGCAGCTCCGTAACTACACCTCCAGCGCAGTTCCGCCTACTGATTTCGAAGCCTTCTGGGACCGCACCATCGCCGAGGCCAGGGCCTTGCCGCTGGACGCCGTCTTCGAACCCGTCGACAACTATCTCGCCGTGATCGACACCTTCGATGTCACCTTCTCCGGCTTCGGGGGAGATCGCATCAAGGGCTGGCTGCACGTTCCCTCACACCTGGAAGCAGGGCAGCAGATTCCTGTCGTCGTGGAGTACATCGGTTACTCCGGCGGACGCGGGCTGGCCAACCAGAACACCCGGTGGGCGCAGGCTGGATATGCCCACTTCATCATGGACACCCGCGGTCAGGGCTACGGCGGCGTCTCCGGTGACACCCCGGATCCGCATCCATCAGCTGGCGAAGTCAACTATGCCGGGCTCATGACCCGCGGTTCGGGGCACCAGGACGATTACTACTTCCGCCGGGTCTACGTGGACGCCTTCCGTGCGGTAGAAGCGGCGCAGAGCCATCCCGCCGTCGACCCCTCCAAGGTGGTGCTGACCGGCATCAGCCAGGGTGGCGGCATCACGGTGGCGGCTGCCGGGCTGGCCGGCGGAAGGCTCGACGGCGTGATCGCCGCGCTGCCCGACGTCCCCTTCCTGCAGGACTTTCCCCGTGCGATCGACATCGCGCCCCGCGGGCCCTACCCCGAAATTGCAGGTTTCCTGGGGCGGCACCGCGAAAAGTACGAGCCCATGCTTGCCGTGCTGAACTACTTCGATGGCGTGCATCTCGGCCGGGCCGCTACGGTGCCTGCGCTCTTCTCGGCAGCGCAGATGGACGATATTTGCCCGCCGTCAACGGTCTTTGCAAGCTTCAACAATTACGGTGTTGCAGGAGGTGCGCCCGCTAAGGACATCGAGGTATACCGCTTCAACAACCACGAGGGCGGCCAGGAACACCACTGGATCAAGCAGCTCCAGTTCCTCCGCAAACTTTTGTCATCATGACGGACCCAATTTGCCCGGTTTGACGAACCGCGGTTATGGTGTGGCTATGACTAACCGTTGGTATGCGTATTTTTCGTTGGCTCTGGAGGGGCCCGCGTCTAACTGACACGCATCCAACTTTCCTTCAGAGCCAGCAGGGCAGAGATTATTCTCTGCCCTTCGCCATATCCGGCGGGTTCTGAAAAGGGGCCCGCTCCGCATCCGGAACAGGACCCAGAAATGACCAGCATCGCTGCAGAATCCACCGAGACACTCGATAACGAGGCACTCCCCGCTGCCGGGAAAGCTTCCCAGCCCGCCACCTCCAACCTGCGGGTGGCCCGCTTCGAGCCGCTTCCGGCCCCTCAGGACCTCATCGCCGAGCTGCCGCTGGACGCCCGCTCAGCTGCCGTCGTCGACCGTGGCCGGGATGAAGTCCGGGCCATCATGGACGGCGTGGACGACCGCCTGCTGGTAATCGTCGGGCCTTGCTCCATCCACGATCCCAAGGCCGGTCTGGAATACGCGCGCCGGCTGGTCAGCCAGGCGGAGAAGCACAAGGAAGACCTGCTGATCGTCATGCGGACCTACTTCGAGAAGCCGCGCACCACGGTCGGTTGGAAGGGCCTCATCAACGATCCCCACCTGGACGGCAGCCACGATATCGCCGCCGGCCTGCGCGCCGCCCGCGGCTTCCTCAAGCAGGTCACGGCGCTGGGCCTGCCCACCGCCACCGAATTCCTGGAGCCCATCAGCCCCCAGTACATGGCGGACCTCGTCTCCTGGGGTGCCATCGGCGCCCGCACCACCGAAAGCCAGATCCACCGGCAGCTCGCCTCCGGGCTGTCCATGCCCATCGGCTTCAAGAACGGAACCGACGGCGACCTCCAGGTGGCGATTGACGCATGCGGCGCATCCGCCGCTGAGCAAGCCTTCCTGGGAATCGACGACGACGGCCGCGCGGCTCTCGTGGCCACGTCCGGCAACCCGGACACCCACGTGATCCTGCGCGGCGGCCGCAAGGGCCCCAACTACTCGCAGGAAGACGTTGCCGCTGCCTCATCCAAGCTCGCCGCCAAGGGACTGAACCCACGCTTGATCGTGGACGCCAGCCACGCCAACAGCGGCAAGAGCCACCACCGCCAGGCCGAGGTTGCCTTGGAAATCGGTGCGCAGCTCGAAACCGGTACCTCTTCTCCTGTTGCCGGCGTGATGCTGGAGAGCTTCCTGGTAGGCGGGGCGCAGAACCTCGACGTGGCCAAGCAGTTGGCTGGTGAGCAGGAACTCGTCTACGGCCAGAGCGTGACTGATGCCTGCATGGAATGGGATGTCACCGCTTCAGTCCTGGAGCAACTCGCTGCGTCGGCCCGGAAGCGCCGGCTGGTTTCGGGGGAGTAGCCGGGGAGTAGAGTCCCACTTAGCCGAAATGCTTTCACATTGGTCACTTCAGCCTCTAGAGTATCTAGCACATGGTTGTTTGATGGCTCAGCATCGGCACACCGTTCTACTGGGGGTGTCCTGTCCGGCTGAGAGCAAAGGAATATGGGAAATGTCCGCGGAGACTAACTTCTCGAATGCGCGTTTCATGACTGTGGCTGAAGTAGCCGACGTCCTGCGTGTTTCCAAAATGACTGTGTATCGCCTGGTCCACTCCGGGGAAATGCCTGCCGTCAGGTTTGGCCGCTCCTTCCGGGTGCCTGAGGAAGCCGTGGCCCAGTACCTCAAGGGTGCTGTGGTCGACGGACAATCGGAGACCGCCTGAGGGCGCCGCAGTCCGTCCCGCGGACCGTGGTCACGGGGTGCCCCTTTGAAGCGGTACTCTGTTAAGGAACGTTTTACGTCAATGTAAGAATCTGTCAGTTGTACTGTCTGCTGCTAGTCCGCGGATCCGTTCCAACAGACAGGACCTTCATCTAGTTTGTAAGGAACTTTCGTGGGTTCAGTTATTAAGAAGCGCCGCAAGCGTATGGCCAAGAAGAAGCACCGCAAGCTGCTTCGCAAGACTCGCCACCAGCGCCGCAATAAGAAGTAGAGATACTTCACCAAGCGTGAATGCCCGTTGCCCTCCAAGGCGGCGGGCATTTTTGCATCCCAACGCTCTCTCACATCCTGCGGCATTTTGGCTGTTCCTCTGTCACATCGGGACGCTTCTGGCCGGATCTTCTCTCACATCCTGCGGGGTGTGGCCGGATCTTCTCTCACGTCCTGCGGGGTGTGGGCCGGATCTTCTCTCACGTCCTGCGGGGTGTGGCCGGACGTTCTCTCACGTCGTGTTCCTGGCAAACCCGGATGCAACGGATGGATCTACCCATGCAGTCCGTAGCGCCCTCTTGATCTGCCGAACAGCGTTGCCAAAATTGTCCGCCTGGTCCTCTTTTCCAAAGACGAGGACAGTCCAACCGGCTGCCCTAAATGCTTTATCCCTGCGCCGATCGCTATGCATCTGCTCCTCCTCAAGGTGATGGCCGCCGTCGTACTGGATCGCGAGGCGACGGCTCTTGAAACCCAAGTCCGCTGACGGCGAGAAGGGGTCGTTCGGACGGAGCATCACCTGGAGCTGAGGTTCCGGCAAGTTGGCATCAAGCATGGCCAAACGAAGCAAAGTCTCTGGAGCTGAGTCGGCCCCGACGCGCATAAGGTCCAGGGCTTCCCGTGCCCGGACGACGCCTTGGCGGTTTTTGTGCCGTTCGACCATGCACCGAAGCTCCTCGGCAGTAGCGAACGGCGCGTCGCGCCCCTCAAAGTCGGGCCGTGGAATGCGAATCAACTGATCTGCCACGCATACGAGGTCATGAAGGGGAAGGCGACGCGCCAAATCCAGCCATGTTCGGGCTCGAGTGCTCATCCAAATCCCTTGGACTTGCTCAATCTCTCCCTCGAAGAGCGTTTGGGTGTGCCCGATGATGCCTTTGCGCCGGACCGACGGCAGACGTCGCGGTTTGCTCAAGTGCAATTCGTTTGAATCCGATAGCCACGCTGGCAAGACCAAGCCATGGAGCCTGGCGGCAGTTGTGTGGGAGATCCAAGCGCCAGGGCTGGCTGACGAGAGGGAACGGGCCGCTGACGCAAGGTCGAAATCCCAATCACTTGGCCGGTATAAGCCACGGCTAACGGGAACGATGTTGCTGTTGCGCCAAATGACTGAGGGATCGATGCCCGCTGCTTTGGCTTCGTTCAGGCTGAAGGGCCCCAAGACCGGGCTTGATGGGTTGAGTAGCGAATTCTGCATACCCGCATTGTTCCTTGGAAGCAGCTGAGCGTGCAGAAGTTATCCACAGGCCGCCGACTGGCGGGTCGGGATGTGAGAGAAGAACGGTGGAAACGGGTCGGGATGTGAGAGAAGAACGGTTAGCGGGGGCCGCGGAACTTTGAGAATCCACGCCACAGCCCATAAATGGCGCCACCCACGGTTGCCGCCTTCAGCCCCAGCGTTGCTGCACGGCGTCCGGACCGGAAATCGTAGACCGGCCAGTTGTTGTCGCGGGCATGCCGGCGCAGCTTGGAGTCGGGGTTGATCACCACGGGGTGACCCACCATGGTGAGCAGCGGGATGTCGTTGGCGGAGTCGCTGTAAGCCCAGCAGTGATCCAAGTCCAAGCCTTCCTGCTCAGCCACTAGTTGGACCGCGATGGCTTTAGCCGGCCCGTGCAGGATGTCGCCTACTAGCTTTCCGGTATACATTCCGTCGCGGACTTCGCCCACGGTTCCCAGCGCGCCTGTCAGACCGAGCCTCGTGGAAATGACTGTGGCAACCTCAATCGGCGTGGCGGTCACTAGCCACACCCTCCGGCCGACACGAAGGTGCTGCTCCGCAAGGGCCTTCGTCCCAGGCCAGATCCGGGACTCGATCATTTCGTCATAAACTTCTTCGCCCAGGGCTTTGATGTCCTCGACGGTGATCCCGGCCGCCAGGGTCAGAGCGGAATCGCGCACGGCATGGACGTCGTCCATGTTCTCGCCACGCATCACAAACTTGAACTGCTTCCAAGCGAAGCCAGCCGCCTGGGACAGTGTGAAGGCCTTGCGTTCGTACATCTTGCGGGCCACGTGGAAGAGGCTGGCGCCCTTCATCAGCGTGTTATCGACGTCGAAGAAAGCGGCTTCGCCTGTGTGCTGCTGCACTTTGGCATCAGCGACCACAGCGGCGTTCTTCTCGTCGGGCATGCCTTGAGTCTAGTCAATCGCCAGAGCCCAGCGTTGAGGGCGCACGGTGGGGGCTGCCCTAGAGGATGTGAGAGAAGGATGGCCGGGAGGGGGTTGGAATGTGAGAGAAGGATGGCCGGGAGGGGGTTGGAATGTGAGAGAAGGATGGCCGGGAGGGGGTGGGATGTGAGAGAAGGATGGCCGGGAGGGGGTGGGATGTGAGAGAAGGATGGTCGGGAGGGGGGTGGGATGTGAGAGAAGGATGGCCGGGAGGGGGTGGGATGTGAGAGAGCGTTCGGGCGGTTACCGTTGTGACATGGCTATTCCCGACGTCGTTCTCCTAACCAAAGCTGACTGCCACCTATGCACGGAGGCGCGTGCCGCCGTCGAGCGCGTTACCTCGGAACTGGGCGTCCCGTGGACCGAGCAGGCAATCGACGGTAACGCAGAACTGCAGCAGCGTTACGCGGAGGAAATTCCAGTGGTGCTGGTGGATGGGGTCCAGCGCGACTTTTGGAAGATCGACGAGCAGCGCTTGACCCGTACTTTGAAAAGAGTCCTCGAAGGCTGAGGGCCAGAGGACTCTGTTACCCGGAAGTACCGGCTTTTGTTGAGTCCGGCCAAGGGCCATAGAGTGGAACAACAAGCGACGCAATGGAGAAAACCGTGACTGCGCTGGAACCGTCCCCGGGGGCAACAAGCGGGGACCACGAACCTGCCGCCAAGCAGATCCCGCCCGCGGCTGTGGCCCGGATGACTCTCTATTTGCGCGCGCTCAACTCGCTCCTGGCAGAAGGCGTGGAACGCGTGTCATCGGATGCGTTGGCCGAGGCTTCAGGCGTCAGCTCCTCCACACTGCGTAAGGATCTCTCCTACGTCGGCTCGTACGGGACCCGCGGCGTGGGCTATGAAGTCCAGTACCTCAGCCGTCACATTGCCGCAGCCCTTGGCCTGACGCACGACTGGAAGGTCGCGATTGTCGGTGCCGGTAACCTCGGCAAGGCGCTGGCGCGGTACGGCGGCTTCGAGTCCCGCGGCTTCGACGTCGTGGCTATATTCGATGCAGACCCCATGGTGATCGGCAACGAGGTGGGTTGGTTGCGGGTCAGCGATTCAGCGGAACTTGAACGTGTCCTGGAGCGCACCCACACCAACATGGTGGTGCTGGCTTTGCCCGCCACAGTGGCCCAGGAAGTCTGTGATCGAGTCATCGCTGCCGGAATCCGGAGCATCCTGAGCTTTGCTCCGGTTCTCCTGCAGGTTCCGCCGCACGTGAACCTCCGCAAGGTGGATATGGCCACCGAGCTGCAGATCCTGGCCTACCACGCACAACGGGCGCAAACACCGGGTCAGGCTGTATAGCCTTACCGGGTCCGCGCCCGCTGACGTTATGGCAGGAAGCTTGTTGGCTTAGCGGCCGTAAGGGTTCTGGTAAGGGTTGCCGAAAGGCTGCGGCTTGCGGAAGTACGGAGCCGACGCCGGCAGGTACAGCAGGACGATTGCGGCAACTCCCAGCAGGATCACCAAGAGCTGCAGGATGCCGTAGGTGGCCCCGAACTGGAACAGTCCGGCGAGGCCAAGGACAGAGATCGCCGCGAAGACGGTGCCGAGGATCCTCGCCCAGTTCTTGCCCTTGCGGACTGGGAACGCAACCAAGGCGTAGAGGCCAAGGGACACGATGGCCCCAACGATCGCGGCAACGACAAGACCGCCTCGCATGCCTTCCAGGGAGCCTGGGGGGAATTCCGTTCCCTGCTGTGCGGCCTGCCGCATCATCGAGTTGATGAAGGCATCCGAGCCGGTGGTGGCCAGGATCAGCGAGCTGATGGCGGAGAGGATGCCCGCCGCGATGATCATCCAGAAGGAGATGTTGACCATCTGGGGAACGGTGGTAGGCCCTGGCTGCTGGCTGGGCCAGTTGGTGTCCTGGCCGTATTGCGGGGCCTGCTGACCGTAGGGAGACGGCTGCTGACCGTAGGGAGATGGCTGCTGGCCAAACTGCGGAGCCTGCTGACCATATTGGGGAGTCTGCTGGCCGTACTGGGGAGCCGGGGGCTGACCATATTGCGGGGCAGCCGGGGACTGCTGACCGTACTGCGGAGCGCTGGGCTGCTGACCATATTGGGGAGTCTGCTGACCATACTGCGGTGCCGAGGGCTGACCGTACTGTGGCATGGATGGCTGGCCCGGCTGCTCAGGCTTGTTGGCGTCGCCCTTGTTGGCATCACCGGTGTTGGCATCGCCGGGATTGGCGTCCCCGGCGTTGGACGGCGGGTATGGAGGGTTGCTCATGGCATTCCTTTGCTTGTTCGACTGCTGGTACGGCTGCCGGGATCAGCAAAAAGACCCTGCCCCCAGCCTGGTTCTGCTTCCACCGTACCTCCGGGGTCCGGTGCTGCGGATGATCACACGCAGGAATTTCCTGCTTGAGCTGAAATCATCACGATGGCGTACGCCTTCATGATGAAAGCCGTGGTGGTCCAATGGACCACCACGGCCTTGTTCACCTGTCAGGGCGGCTTGGATGAGAGCCCGACGCCGGTACTTCAGGAGGGTTAGACGGCGCCCTTTACTGCCTTGAACCACAGCTGCGAGTTCGGCAACCACATCAGCACAACGGCCACTGCGCTGACCAGGAAACCAAACCAGTTGCCACCCAGGCCCGCACCGGGTCCGCCGGCGTTGATGGAGCCAAAGATGGCGAGCAACAGGGAAACCGCGGCAAGGACGGTGAGGGCAAGGCGTGCCCATTCCTTGCCTTCCTTCATCTTCATGGCGAGGACTATCTGGGCGGCTGCAACAGCAAGGCTGATGATCAGGAGAACCAGAAGGAGTGCCGCAACTCCTGGCATGAAAGCGAACGCAGCGATGATGGCGAAAAGTCCAATGAGGCCAAAGAGGAGGCCCAGGAGTCCCGAGATGACCCAAATGAAGTAGGACACTTTGAGCTCGGTGGGCAGGCCCATGGTCTTGAAGATGCCCGAGAAACCACCTTGCGGAAGGACATCGTTGAAGTTGCGGGGTCCGTCGGTGGGCATTTCGAAGTGGAAACCACCTGGCTGGCCCTGCTGACCCGGTCCGGGCTGCGAATACTGGCCAGGTTGCGACGGCGGCTGGTAGCCCTGCGGTGGTTGGTAACCCTGCGGTGGTTGGTAACCCGCAGGAGGAACATTGCCGGGCTGCGGAGGCTGGGAGCCGGGCTGCTGAGGCTGTGGTGCTTCGTCTGGGTTACTCATGGCATCACTTTAGACCGCAGGTTGAAGGATGCATAGGAGATTTGGAGCCGGTTCGCAGCTAACTACAGGGTGTTTGCCGAATAATCGCAGGGTGACTTCTGAGTACGCGAAACGGCGCCCCCACAGCGGAACTGTGACGGGGCGCCGTTTACTCGGGACTGCCGTGCAAACTCCCGTGCAAGCTGCTGTTGATCTAGGCAGCTGCCGGTGCGATGAACGCGAGCTCCAGGTTGATGACAACCTTGTCGCTGACCAGGACGCCGCCGGCCTCAAGCACGGCGTTCCACGTCAGTCCAAAGTCCTTGCGGCTGATGGTGGTTTCGCCGGAGACGCCTGCACGGGTGTTGCCGAAGGGATCCACTGCGACACCGTTGAATTCGGTTTCGATGGAAACTTCCCTGGTGACTCCCTTGATGGTGAGATCGCCCACAAGATCGAAGCCGTCGCCGTTTGCCTTGACGTGGCGGGAGACGAAGGTGATCTCCGGGAACTTCTCCACATCGAAGAAGTCCTCGCCCTTGACGTGGCCATCGCGGTTGACATCGCCGGAGTCAAAGCTGGCCGTCCGGATGGTTGCGGTGACCTTGGAGTCAGTCAGCGTCTCGCCAACTTCGAGGGTAGCGTCGGCGTCCTTGAAGACACCGCGAACCTTGCTGATACCTGCGTGGCGGACGGTGAAGCCGATCTCGCTGTGGGAAGCGTCGAGGGTCCAGATGCCGGTGGTGACGTTGGCGGGAAGGGTCATCATGATGTTGCTCCTGTATGTAGTGGAAGGTACCGCTTGCTTGCCCGGCTGACTGGTTGATGCATTTACTTGAAACGTCAACCGAGCTTCGTGTCTAGTATAAACATGCATATGCATCTTTTATTCCAACTCCACGGAACATTTTGAGAAAACTTTGAGTTCTACTAGCGGTAGAAGATTTCGGATCGCCCCGCTTCTTTGAGAAACTGGTAAACATGCCCCAAGCAACTGTCCATCTGCTTCGCCATGGCGAGGTCCATAATCCCGATGGCGTCCTCTATGGCCGGCTGCCTGAATTCCATCTCTCCGAGCGGGGCCGGGAGATGGCCCGCATGCTGGCTGAGCACTTTGCCGTCCGCGCAAGCGAGGGTGCCAGGATTGTCCACTTGGTCGCCTCGCCGCTGACGCGCGCCCAGGAAACGGCAATGCCCACTGCCGAGGCGCTCCATCTTGAGATCCATACGGACCCCAGGATCATCGAAGCAGAGAACCACTTCGAGGGACTCCACCCCACGCGCAGCGAATTCCTGAAGCCCAAGCACTGGCTTTATTTCCGGAACCCCCTGCGCCCGTCCTGGGGCGAGCCCTATAAAGAGCAAGCCGCCCGGGTCCTGGCTGCCGTTGAAGACGCACGCGTCAAGGCGATCGAACTGGGTGGCGACGGCGCTGAAGCGATCCTCGTCAGCCATCAGCTTCCCATCTGGTCCACCCGCCTGTCCGCTGAGGGCCGCCGGTTGGCGCACGACCCCCGTAAGCGTGAGTGCACTTTGACCTCCCTGACATCCCTGGTCCTGGACGACGACGGCAAGATTGTTCGGGTGGAATACAGCGAACCTGCTGCGGTGCTCCTTCCCGGTGCAGCAAGCACTCCGGGGGCGTAGGCACATGGATAACAACCTTTCGCGTCGCGGCGTGCTTACAGCCGGTGGTGTCCTGTTGGCAGGACTTACCATGGGCCTGTCAGCCTGCGCCCAGAAGGACTCCCTCGCAGAGCAGGCCCGAAAAGGCGACAACAAGAACTACGTGGCCGGGGATGGTTCCGTCACCGAGTTCGCCAAAGCGGACCGCGCTGCACCCGTGGCGCTCAAGGGGACACTCTTCAATGGAGACACGGTCAAGCCCGAAGACCTCAAGGGGAAAGTCACGGTCTTGAACTTCTGGTTCGCGGCCTGTGCCCCGTGTCGGGTCGAAGCTCCCCAGCTTGAAGCCCTGCACCAGGACTTCAAGGACCAAGGCGTTCAATTCTTCGGCGTTAACCTGCGTGACGAGAAAGCCACCGCGGACGCCTTCGACAAGACCTTCAACCTCACCTACCCGAGCTTCAACGACAAAGACGGGGCCGTGCTCCTGTCTGTGTCCGGAATCGTGCCTCCGGGTGCGGTGCCCACCACCTTGGTCCTGGACAAGGAGGGCAAAGTTGCCTCCCGCGTCCTGGGCGAAATTGAGAAGAGCACTTTGAAGGCCCTCATTACGTCCGCAGTGGCTGAGTAGTACCAATGAACAGTCCTTTCGCCGAGACGATCCTGAATGGATCACTGCTGCTTGCCGTGCCGGTTGCGCTGCTGGCCGGACTCGTCTCGTTCCTTTCGCCGTGCGTGCTGCCGCTCGTCCCCGGTTACCTCGGCTACGTCACAGGACTGACCGGCGTCGACCTCCAAAAGCAGCGGCGGGGCCGCATGCTGGCAGGTATTGGGCTGTTTGTGCTGGGATTCTCGGTGATCTTCGTTCTCCTGGGCGGTGCATTTGGCCAACTCGGGACCCTGCTGACAGGTCCGCAGAACGCCTGGATTACCCAAGTGCTGGGCATTCTGGTCATCCTCATGGGCATCGTTTTTATGGGTGGCTTTGCTTGGCTGCAGCGCGACGCCAAAATCCATGCCAAGCCTCCGGCCGGCCTGTGGGGCGCGCCGCTGCTCGGGCTGACGTTCGGCCTGGGTTGGGCTCCATGCATCGGGCCCACATACTCCGCGGTACAGTTGCTGAGCCTGTCCGGCGGATCGTCGGCGGCAAAGGGTGCGCTTTTGGCCTTCGTCTACAGCCTTGGCCTGGGTATCCCGTTCCTCCTGATCGCACTGGCCGTCCGGCGGGGCATGGGCGTCATGTCCTTCTTCCGGACGCACCGCCTGGCGATCCAGCGGTTTGGCGGAGGCATCCTGATTTTGCTCGGCATCCTGATGGCCACCGGTGTGTGGGGAACCTGGGTGACCGAGTTGCAGTACTGGTTCCAAACCGATGTGAAGTTGCCAATCTGATGAGCGAGTCCGTGAAAGCCAAGAAGAAGTCACCAGCCGCTGCAAGCACGAACACGAAGACAGCGGAAGGAAAACTCCAGCAGGCCAAGTCCGAGGCCGCGCTGCCCTCCCTGGGCATCCTGGGCATGCTTCGGTGGGCCTGGACCCAGTTGACGAGCATGCGGACAGCGTTGTTCCTGCTGCTCCTGTTGGCTGTGGGTGCGGTGCCGGGGTCCCTGTTCCCGCAACGCCCAGCGAACCCTGCAGTCGTCACCCAATACATCAAGGACAACCCGTCCTACGGCCAGCTACTTGACGCCCTGCAGCTCTATGACGTCTACTCGTCGGCCTGGTTCTCGGCCATTTACATCCTGCTGTTCATCTCCCTGATTGGCTGCGTCACCCCACGGGCCATTGCCCACTACAAGGCGATGAAGTCGCAGCCCCCGCGCACCCCCAAGCGCCTTTCGCGACTGCCGGAGTACGGCACGTTGGCGCTGCCCGCCAACGCCGGGATCCCGGCGTCGAAGGCTATCAACGATGCCGCTGGACTGCTCAAAAGGCGGGGCTACCGCGTGGAAGTCAGGGACGTCGACGGCGACCTCCCGTCCTTGGGTGCCGAGCGCGGCTTCCTGAAAGAAGTCGGCAACCTGGTCTTCCACACTTCGCTGATTGGTGTGTTGGTTTCCGTGGCTATCGGCGGCCTGTTCGGATACAGCGGCCAGCGGATCCTGGTGGAGGGTGAGACGTTCGTCAATACTTTGGTGGGCTACGACCAATTCACCCCGGGCACCAACTTCCAGAGCAGTTGGCTCCAGCCGTACTCCATCCAGTTGGACAAGTTTGAGGCCACCTTCGATCGCGAATCGCCAAAGAAGATCGGTCAGCCCATCGACTACACCGCCGAGGTCACCACCAAGGAAAATCCGGATTCGCCGGCGAAGAAGGAAATCCTCAAGGTCAACGATCCCATCACACTGGGTGGCACCAGCCTGTACCTCACCGGAAACGGCTACGCCCCCGTGGTCACGGTCCGCGACGGCGAGGGCAACATTGCTTTCCAAGGCCCGGTCACGGCCAAGGTCCAGGGCGATAACTACTACTCATCCGTGGTCATCAAGGTGCCGGACGGCAAACCGGACCAGCTGGCATTCCAAGGCTTCTTCCTTCCCACTGCGTTCAAGTCCGAGGAGGGCATCTCCTTCAGCGCAAGTCCCGAACTCTTCAACCCACAGTTGAGCCTGGATTCCTACTTTGGGAACCTCGGGCTGGACAAGGGCGTGCCCCAGAACGTGTTCGAGCTGGATGTCAGGAACCTCCAACAGCTCAATGGCCGAAAGCTTGAAGCCGGCGGAATCACGCTTGCCCCGGGGATGACCAAAACACTGCCGGACGGCAAAGGCAGCATCAGCTTCGACGGCGTCAAGAAGTACATCGGCGTGGACGTCCACCACAACCCCGGGCAGCTGTACGCCTTGATCTTCGGCCTCTTGGCTGTTGCCGGCCTGGTGACTTCGCTCTACGTCAACCGCCGCCGTGTCTGGGTACGCACCGGAACCCACCAGGACGGCCGCACCATGGTGGAATATGGCCTGCTGGCCCGAGGCGAAGACCACCGGCTCGCGGGCGAAGCAGCAGCCCTCCGCGAACTTCTTACCCGGGAATGGCAGATCCCCTCTGACTCCGGTAACGCGTCAGCAAACCCCAACACGTCAGCAAACCCCACAGTCTCTTCCCCAACCTCGAAGGACCAGTAATGCCCGTCATCAACGAAACCCTGGGCCAGTACAGCGAGCTGTTCATGCTGCTGGCCGCCGGCACGTACACCGTGGCGTTCATCGCGTTTGCCTGGGACCTGGCCAAGAGCAGCAAGGCCCTGCGTGCCATCGACGAGAAGGCTGCTGCCAGCTCTCCAGCACAGAAGGTGGCGGTGGCGGCTGGTCGCGGCGGCGGAGGCTTGGGGGGCGTCGACGCCGGTGGGCCGGCTGGCCGCGCCGAGCGTCCGACGTCGGGCCTCACCGTTGAGGGTGGCACTGCCGCCGGCGACATGAAGTACTCCGCCGAACGCCGCGTGCCTGCGCGGGTGGCTGTGGCACTCACAGTCCTGGGCGTGCTCATTCATGGTGCGGGCGTTGTGACCCGTGCACTGGGCGCAGGCCGGGTGCCGTGGGGCAACATGTACGAGTTCCTCACCACCGGTGCGTTCGTCGCCGTAGCAGTCTTCCTGATCGTGCTCATCCGACGTGACCTGCGGTTCCTTGGTACGTTCGTCATCGGCCTGGCCATCATCATGCTGGTGGCTGCCTCGGTATCGTTTTGGACGCCGGTTGGCCACCTGGTTCCGGCCCTCCAGAGTTACTGGCTGATCATCCACGTCTCCATCGCGGTCCTGTCCTCGGCCCTGTTTACTTTGACGTTCGCCATGTCCGCGCTGCAGTTGGTGCAGTCGTACCGGCAGAGGAACCTGGCCGCGGGCCGCGCGGACAATCTTGGCTTCATGCGGGTGGTTCCGAATGCGCTGAGCCTGGAAAACCTGTCCTACCGCATCAACGCGATCGCCTTCATCGGCTGGACGTTCACCCTCATGTTCGGTGCCATCTGGGCTGAGAAGGCTTGGGGCAGGTTCTGGGGCTGGGACCCGAAGGAAGTGTGGACGTTCGTTATTTGGGTGGTCTACGCCGGATACCTTCACGCCCGGGCTACCCGTGGTTGGACCGGAACCCGCGCAGCCTGGTTGTCGATCGTTGGCTACGCGTGCGTGATCATCAACTTCACACTCGTGAACACCGTTTTCAACGGCCTGCACTCATACTCCGGGCTCTAATACTCGGGACTCTGAGCAGGCCGCTTTTCAGGCGCCAGGCACTCACGGCCTCCCTGGCGTCTAGCCGCGGTGGACGCGGCTAGATTTCCGTCGCGCGCCGTCGTCCGCTCATCAGCCACGCCGTGGTGGAGGGCAGGAACAACAGGATCAGGCCTGCTGCAGCCAAGACGTACTGCACGGCTAGCAGCACTGTGGATAGGACACCTTCGCCTCCCGGCGCCACGACGAAATCTGCGGTGATCACTGTGACCACGGCGTGCAGGAGGATCACCGGTGCCAGCAGCCAGCGCGCCCAGCTGCGGCGTTTGAAGGCCACAGCCAGCAGGACCGCTTCCATCGCGACCACCAGCGCAAGCATGGCCAGGCTTCCCAGGAACACGACGGCGGTTGCACCCTCGATTGCCTGTGCGTCGCCATCGGGGAGCTTGTCCGCGATAACACCCTTTAGACGGTCCAGGTGCGAGTCGCGGGCGAGGAAAGTGGTGACGACTACTGCGAGTCCTGCGACAAAGCTGGCTGCCCACAACCACCTGGACAGCAGCGCGGGGCCCGGTGGCCGTACGACGCCGTCAAGGGACAGTGGAGGAGACAGGGAAACGCCGGAGCTCGAAGGTGGCGTAAACCTGGGTGGCCCGCCGATGGGTGACGCGGTAGCAGACGACTGCCGTGATCCATCAGCTTGCTGGGCCATGTTCCCTACTTCAGTTCGTCGGTGCCATGGGTATCGG
Organism: Paenarthrobacter sp. YIM B13468; assembly: GCF_042788025.1. Classification (NCBI taxonomy): domain Bacteria; kingdom Bacillati; phylum Actinomycetota; class Actinomycetes; order Micrococcales; family Micrococcaceae; genus Paenarthrobacter; species Paenarthrobacter sp. YIM B13468. The sequence goes on from NZ_JBHZPI010000018.1 coordinate 117,090, forward strand.
GCTCGCCGCGCTTGGCATCGCCGGACTTGTACCCAGGGGCTTTATTGCCCTGGCTGCCCTGCGCTCCATCAGTACCATTGAGCTTTCGCTCTTTGGCTTCCAGTTCTGCCTTGAGCTTCTTGAGGCGCTCTTCCTCGGCGGCGTTCCGGCGGCGGGATTCGAGATTGCGGAGAAACTCGGGATCGTCGTCCGGGGCGGTGGGGTGGCGGCGGATCGGCTGCGCCGAGGCCTTGCCGTAGGGCCTGCCGAAGATGAACCAAAGGACGGCGCCGAGGAGGGGCAGGAGGATCATGACCACGATCCACGCGGGCTTGGAGATGCCGCGTGTGTACCTGCCATCGGTACGTATCACGTCCACGAGGGCGTAGACGAAGATAACAAGGACGACGACGACGCCAACAACCCGGAGCATGCACCAAGTCTAGTCGCCGGAAGGCATTCACTGGACGCCCGGTTCCGGCTGTGATCAGAGTGCAACCATCCGGGCGGCTAAACTTGGATAGTGGCTTTCCTGAAGTATTCCCTCATCCGTATGGCGCTGTTCGTGCCGTTGTTCATCCTTTTCGCCCTTTTGCAGGTTGGTTGGATCCTGGCGGTGGTCTTCGCGGGGCTGATCGCGTTCGCCATCAGTTACCTCTTCTTCCAGAAACAGCGCGACGCCGCCACTGCGGCCATGCGGGAACGCTTTTCCGGCCGGGCCAAGCCCATCCGCACCGCTGGTGAGGTTGAGGACGCCGAGGCAGAGGATGGCCTGGTGGAGCAGAACCCGGACATCGCCGTCAACAACGACAAACGCCCGGGTTCCAAGTAGGAAAACCTAGAAGCCGCGGTTCAGGATCAGGCCGAGCGAGAACAGCAGGCTGTAGCCGAGGTTGATCAGGCCGGTCTGCTTGAGCACGGGAATGAGGCTCTTACGCTTCTTGCCGTTGACCATGAGCCAGGCAGGCATCAGGCAGGCGGGGATCAGCAGGAGAACGATCAACATCCATGGCTTGGTGGGTGCCAGAACAATCACCAGCAGGATGGCGACGGCCAGCATCAACACGTAGCTCTCGCGGGCATGCCTGTCTCCAAGACGCACCGCCAAGGTCCGTTTTCCGGCCGCCGTGTCCGTGGGAATATCCCGGACATTGTTGGCCATGAGCAGGGCGCAGGCGATGAGTCCGGTGCCGATCGCGCCGATGACCGCTGCAAGGCTAACCTGCCCGGCTTGGGTGTAGGTTGTGCCGAGCGTTGCCACCAGGCCGAAGAACACGAAAACGAAGACGTCGCCCAAGCCAAGGTAGCCGTAAGGGTTCTTGCCGCCCGTGTAGCCCCAAGCTGCCAGGACGCAACCGAGGCCCACCAGGATCAGCCACCAGGTTTGGGTGATGATGACCAGGATCAACCCGCACACCATGGCAGCGCCGAACAGACCGAAGGCCGCCCACTTCACTTGCTCGGGCTTGGCGAGTCCGGAACCAACCAGGCGCAGCGGCCCCACCCGGTCCTCGTCCGTCCCGCGGATGCCGTCCGAGTAGTCATTGGCGTAGTTGACGCCCACTTGGAGAAGAAGCGCCACGAGCGCCGCCAGGATCGCATTCGGCAGCCGGAAAGCATGGAGCTCGTACGCCGCTGCCGAACCGATCAGTACGGGCGCGATTGCCGCGGGCAGTGTGCGGAGCCGGGCTCCTTGAATCCATTGTGCAGCTGTCGCCACGTGTAGTACCTCGTGTATTTCGCGTTGATCTATGGTCGGAGTCATGAGGGCAGAACGTGTCTATTGTCCCTGATGCGCGGCGGAAAGCTGTGCGATCATGGCCAGCCGGTCCGGTTTTCCGTTGGGCAGCATCAGCAAGTCCTTCTTGGCAACCACAGTCTTGGGGGCCAAAACCCCCAACGCTGCTTCGTGGCGGGCCGTGAATCCCTTCAGCTCTTCCGCCGAGGGATCGGTCATGGCCACGTACGCTGCCACGGCCTGGCCCCATTCACGCGACGGGACGCCTGCAACGAAAGCCGCGGTGACGCCGTCGAGCTCTTCCAGTTTGCTTTGGATATATCCGGCGGAGGCCTTCACGCCCCCGGTGATGATGACGTCGTCGGCCCGGCCCAGGACGGTGAGCTTGCCGTCGTCGGTAACTTCACCGAGGTCGCCGGTGACGTACCAACGGACGCCGTCCTCCTCGAGGAACGCGGCATTTGTGGCCCGCGGGGCGTCAAGGTACCCCGCCGCCACGGTGTCGCCGCCCAGCAGGATGCGGCCTTCCAGTTCGCCCTCGCCGATGCGGACCTCGACGCCGTCCAGCGGCTCGCCGTCGTACACGCACCCGCCGCACGTCTCGGCTGAGCCGTAGGTGGTGACCACGTGCAGTCCTTCCGCCTGGGCGTTTGCCAGCAGCTCATCCGACGCCGGCGCGCCGCCCAGCAGGATCGCATTGAAGCGGCGCAGCACGGCAAGGGTCTCCGGTGCGGGGGAGTCCAGGAGCCGCTGCAGCTGGGTGGGGACCAGCGACGTAAAGCGGATCTTGTCCGTCAGTTCCTCGGCCGCAGCTGTGAATGCCTCAGGCGTGAAGCCGTTCGATTGGTCCATCACCCAGGGCCGCGTCCCGGCGTAGAGGGAGCGAACCAGGACCTGGACACCGGCCACATACTGCAAAGGGAGCGCCAGCAGCCACTGGCCTTCGCCGCGCAATGCCATGGCCGTGGCCACAGAGGACGCCGCCAGGGCATCCACGGTAAGGACGGTGGCCTTTGGCGTCCCTGTGGAGCCGGAGGTCCGGACCACCACTGCGGCCTCTTCCACGCCGGTCTCTACCGGAACTGCTTCCGGCCGGCCGTCCTCTTGGACCACAATTTCGACGGCGGGACCCTCGCCATGCAGGGCAGCGGCCAGTGCTTTGAGTACGGGATCGATGTCCACGGGGGAGTCCTAGAAGTAGTAGGGGAAGTTGGACCAGTCGGGGTCGCGTTTCTGGAGGAAGGCTTCCTTGCCCTCCACGGCCTCGTCCGTCATGTAGGCCAGCCGCGTGGCTTCACCGGCGAAGACCTGCTGCCCGGCAAGGCCGTCGTCGGCCAGGTTGAAGGCGAACTTCAGCATGCGGATGGCCTGGGGGGACTGGCGGGCGATATCAGCCGCGTACTCCAGCGCGACTTCCTCCAGCCGCGCGTGGTCCACAGCCTCGTTCACGGCTCCCATCTTCACCATGTCCTCGGCGGAGTATTCGCGGGCCAGGAAGAAGATCTCCCGCGCGGCTTTCTGCCCTATCTGACGCGCCAGCAGCGCAGAGCCATATCCGGCGTCGAAACTTCCCACCGTGGCGTCAGTCTGCTTGAACTTGCCGTGTTCGCGCGAGGCGATGGTGAGGTCGCTGACCACGTGGAGGGAATGTCCGCCGCCGGCTGCCCAACCATTGACGACGGCGATGACCACCTTGGGCATGGTCCGCATCAGGCGCTGGACTTCCAGGATGTGAAGGCGGCCGGCGCGGGCGGGATCGATGGTTTCCTGGGTGTCGCCTTCGGCGTAGCGGTAGCCGTCCCTGCCGCGGATCCGCTGGTCGCCGCCCGAGCAGAACGAGTGCCCGCCGTCCTTTTCCGACGGTCCGTTGCCGGTGAGCAGCACTGTGGCGACGTCCGGAGTCATGCGGGCGTGATCCATGGCCCGGTACAGCTCGTCCACAGTGCCCGGACGGAACGCATTGCGGACCTCGGGGCGGTTGAAGGCGATGCGGACAGTGGGGAGGTCCTTGACTGTGCCGTCTGCGGAACGCTCAACCTGCCGGTGGTACGTCATGTCCTTGAAGTCGTCGAAGCCGGAAACGGTACGCCAGCGCGAGGGGTCAAAGATGTCGGAAACCTTGGCAGGGAGTTGGTTGTTCACAGTCCGAGTCTAGTAATGGCCTTGGCTGATGCAGAACTCGTGGTCTTGGCGGCAGGTCCCGTCTTGCCTAGTGGGGGAGGAAGTCCGGCGGGATCGCATAAATGAGAACCACGGCCAGGAGGTTCTTGGCCGCATGGACGAAGTAGGAGAACATCAGGTTCTTTCCCGTCCACACATAGACCGCCACCAGCACAAGGGCCATGCCGAGATACGGCGCAAGGGCGGACAACACCAACCCCTCCCTGCCCACAACATGGATCGACGCGAAAACTCCTGCCGAAATGGCACAGCAGACCCAAATGTTCACGTACTGCGACAACTTGCCGATCAATAGGTGCCGGAACAAGTACTCCTCCACGAATGGCCCCAGAACCACCAGCAGCGGCACCATGAGCCAGGCCGGCACACGCTGCAGGAGGCCTTGGATGCCCAACTGGTTTTCGGAAGTCTGCGCCGTACCGAGCGCCCCAACGAGGAGAGCCGTGATGACCAGCATGACCACCACCGCAAGGGGCACCATGCCAAGAGTGAACCAAGGGCGGGTGCCCAGGATCTTGACGTCACGGCCAACTATGCGCCAAGCGGACGCCAAGGCAAAGACCCCGACGGCGGCATAAAAGAGCGCGTTAACGGCATACGAGGCGGTGGCAGGGTCAGAAAAAAACTGGAGCATCATTCGCTCCACCGATTCGCCCGCAAACGTGAAGTAGACCGTGAAACCCGCGTAGGCGGCGACGGCCACGGCGTCCAGGGCATTGAACCGGTAAAGCCTCGCCTGCGTCGAAATGGTGCCCATATGACCAGACTATCTTTGCTGGGTGGCCCCCGCTTCGCTACAATTTTCGGTATGCCTAACATTTCGTTTCGGTGCGCCAAAGTTGTCCGCCGATTCGCTGCCCTACTGACCGCATCCGCTCTGGTGCTCGGGGTCTCCGCTTGCGGAGGGAATTCCTCCGCCGGAGGTGATGACAAGCCCGTTGTCCTGACCACCTTTACCGTGTTGGCCGACGTCGCCAAAAACGTCGCCGGTGACAAGCTCCGGGTGGAATCCATCACCAAGGCCGGGGCCGAAATCCACGGCTACGAGCCCACTCCCGGGGACATTCGCAAGGCTGCCCAGGCAGACCTCATCCTGGATAACGGTCTGAACCTTGAAGCATGGTTCTCCCAATTCGTGGAGGGGCTCGATGTGCCCCACGCCGTGGTGAGCGACGGCGTGAAGGTCATGCCCATCGCAGAAGACTCCTACCAGGGCAAACCGAACCCGCACGCATGGATGTCCCCCAGCAACGTCCAGATCTACGCCAACAACATGGCCAAGGCTTTCGCCAAGCTGGACCCGGCCCACGCCAGCGAGTTTGAAGCCAATGCCAAGGCTTACAACGCCAAACTGCAGACCGTCCAGGATGAGATGGTCTCCAAGCTCTCCGTACTGCCGGAAGCACACCGGGCGCTGGTGACCTGCGAGGGTGCATTCTCATACCTCGCCCGGGATGCCGGACTCAAAGAGGTCTACATCTGGGCCGTGAACGCGGAGCAGCAGGCCACGCCCCAGCAGATCGCGCGGGCCATCGAATTCGTCAAGGACAACCAAGTGCCGGCAGTGTTCTGCGAATCCACCGTCTCGGACGCCCCCATGCGGCAAGTCGTCGGTGCTACCGGGGCCACATTCGGTGGCGTCCTCTACGTGGACTCGCTATCAGAAGCAGACGGTCCTGTTCCCACGTATTTGGACCTTATCCGCCACGATGCGAAGACCATCACCACAGCACTGGCAGGAGGAGCGTCATGACCAGCCCCGCGATTGTCGTTGAGAATGTCACGGTCCACTACGGCGAGGTGCTGGCGCTGGACTCCGCATCCCTCACCCTGGACCACGCCAGAATCTGCGGTTTGGTCGGCATGAACGGCTCGGGCAAATCCACCCTGTTCAAGACCATCATGGGTATGGTCAAGCCCGATTCAGGCAGGGTCCTCATCAACGGTCACCCGCCCATGAAGACCCGCAAGGAGGCCGGCATAGGCTACGTCCCGCAGAGCGAGGATGTGGACTGGGCCTTCCCTTTGTCCGTCCGGGATGTGGTGATGATGGGCCGCTATGGGCACCTCGGATTCACCCGCCGGCCCCGGAAAGTAGACCGGGACGCCGTCGAACAGGCCCTGGAACGGGTGGAGCTTGGCGAGTTTGCCGACCGCCAAATCGGCCAGCTGTCCGGCGGGCAGAAGAAGCGTGCCTTCGTGGCCCGCGGCATCGCCCAAGGGGCCACCATGATGCTCCTGGATGAACCCTTCGCCGGAGTGGACAAGCGGTCCGAAGCCACTATTACCAGGCTGTTGCGCGAACTTGCCGCTGACGGCGCCACCATCCTCATCTCCACCCACGACCTCCACGCGCTCCCGCAACTCTGCGACGAAGCCGTGCTCCTGATGCGCAAGGTGCTGATGCATGGCAGCCCGGACGTGGTGCTGCAACCTGAAAATCTGGCCATGGCATTCGGCCTCGACGTCATGAACAGGGGCTAAGCCGTGGAATTCCTGCTTGAACCATTGAGCTACGACTTCATGGTGCGCGCCCTCGCCACCACGGCAATTGCCGCCGTCGTTTGCGCCGTCCTTAGCTGCTGGCTCGTTCTGATCGGCTGGTCTCTCATGGGCGACGCCGTATCTCACGCGGTGCTTCCCGGCGTCGTGCTCGCCTACATTGTGGGTGCGCCTTTCGCACTTGGTGCGTTGGTGTTCGCGTTGATCGCCGTGACGTTGATCGGGGTCGTACGGAACACAAGCCGGGTGAAGGAAGATGCGGCCATCGGCATCGTGTTCACTTCGCTCTTTGCGCTGGGCCTGGTGCTGATCTCCGTGACGCCGAGCCAAACCGACCTGAACCACATCATTTTCGGCAACCTGCTGGGCGTCAGCGTTCCTGACCTCATCCAGGTTGTGGTCCTTGGCGTAGTGGCTTTCGCGATCCTGATCCTCAAGCGCCGGGACCTCACGCTCTACGCGTTCGATCCCACGCATGCCCACGCCATTGGCCTGTCGCCCCGGCGGCTTGGAGCCCTGCTGCTCGGCCTGCTGGCGCTGACATCCGTGGTGGCTTTGCAAACCGTGGGCGTGGTGCTGGTGGTGGCCATGCTGATCATTCCCGGCGCCACCGCTTACCTGCTGACGGACCGGTTCTCCCGGATGCTGCTGATCGCCCCTGTCATCTCGGTAGTGTGCTCCATGACCGGCATCTACCTCAGCTACTACCTGGACACGGCATCAGGTGCCATGGTGGTGGTCACCCAAGGCGCCGTGTTCGCCGCCGTCTATCTGTTCAGTCCCAGGCAAGGACTAATTGGTACGCGCCTGGCGAAGGCCCGGCGCAAGCGGGCGGTGGCCGCGGCCTGACACTTGACGGGCGCCTGTTCTTGACGTGCAAGCGTTCGCCGGGCAGTCTGGAGCGATGAAGTCTTGAGAGCAGCCCTTCCATCCGGCTGCATCCCCAGTACCCCACAACGGCAGTACCCCAAGCGGTTTCCTGCCATTCACTGCGGACTTTGCGAGGACACCTCTTGACTGACCACCTTCACCTTTCCGGCGTTTCCCATGGCTACGGGGACCGCGAACTTTTCCACGGCGCTGATCTCACCATCGATCACGGCGAGCACGTTGCCGTTGTCGGAGAAAACGGGGCGGGCAAATCCACCCTTCTCCGCTTGCTGGCCGGCGTAGAAACGCCCGACGACGGCACGGCAGGTTTGGTGGGCAATGCCGGCTATCGCGTGGGTTATCTCGCCCAGACACACGGACTTCCGGCCTCGCTCACTGTGGGGGACGCCATTGACGCGTCGCTTACTGCGTTGCGGGCGCTCGAGGCCAGCATCACTGAACTCGAGCGGGACCTTGCGGATGCCGACTCCGAAACCCTGGAACGCTATGGAAGCCTGCAGACCCAGTACCAACTCCGTGAGGGGTATGCCGCCGAATCCCGGGTGGAAGCAGCGCTGGACCGGCTGGGGCTGGGAGGTCTGGACCGGCGTCGAACGCTTGGATCTTTGTCCGGCGGCGAGCAGGAGCGCGTGGCCCTTGCGTGCGTACTGGCCGATCCCGCCGAAGCCCTGCTCCTTGACGAGCCCACCAACCACCTGGACGCCAACGGCACGGCCTGGCTGGAGTCGAGGTTGGCTGCGCACCGAGGGACCGTTGTGGTGGTTTCGCACGACCGTGTCTTGCTGCGGAAGGTAGCCAGCACCGTCATCGAAGTCGACGCTGAACGCCGTTCGGTCAATCGGTACGGCAATGGTTACGAAGGTTACCTCCGCGAGAAAGCCGCCCAGCGAGCCCGTTGGGTGCAGCAATACGAGGAATGGCTCGACGCCATGGCCGCCGAACGGTTCCAGGCCGCCACGGTTTCGGGCGGCATGGGCTATGGCCGAGTGCGCGACAACGACAAATTTGCCACCGGCTTCAAAAAGGGCACCTGGCAGCGCGCAGCCACCAGCAAAGTGCGGAATGCCCAGGAACGCCTCCGACGGCTCGAAGAGAACCCCATTGACCGCCCACCCGTGCCGCTGAAGCTCGCCGCGCAACTTGACCTTCAGCTGGAGGAAGCTGCTGGACCGGCCATCGAAGCACACGGCATTGGCGTGCCCGGGCGCCTCAAGCCAACGGACTTCCGCGTCGAAACCGGGGAGAAGGTCCTCATCACCGGTCCCAACGGTGCCGGAAAATCAACGCTGGTTTCTGTGTTGGCCGGGACGCTGGAGCCCGCAGCCGGCACCGTGGCCGTTCAGGGCACGGTGGGGTACCTGCAACAGGAACTCGACGTACCGCCCCGTCCAGGCCTTCGGCTGCTTCCCGCGTTTGCCGCGGGACTGGGCGGAAACATCGATGAACACGCGGAGAACCTACTGCGCCTGGGCTTGTTTCGGCCTGCTGAATTTCACGTTCCCGTGGGCAGCCTCTCGGCCGGACAGCAACGCCGGCTCGCCCTGGCCAGACTGCTTCTGGGCAGTTACGAGACCCTGATCGTGGACGAACCCACCAACCACCTTGCGCCAGTGCTCGTGGAACAGTTGGAAGCTGCGCTCGCAGGCTTCGCCGGGACGCTGGTCATCGTGAGCCACGACCGCGCACTGGGGGAGTGGTTCGACCGCTGTGCCGCGGCCGGCTCGGTGGGTAGCTGGGTTCGGTACGGAATGCAGGATGGCGAGCTGCTCTAACCCGTCGGTGCCGCCCCTGCCGCCGGGGTGAGTTGTTCGCAAAGCGATCGTTACGCTGTGTCCTGCGAATGGAAACACGGCACCAAGCGTCCTGAAACATCGGCGGAGCACCATGGAGGGAAGCTGGCCGAAAGGATCTTTCCGTGATTTCCAAGAACCTCTTCCTCCAAGGCATTTTCCCGTTTGAGGGCATCGGTATGGAAAAGCCGGTTCCCCTTCATGGCGAGCTCGCGCACTTTGTCCCGGACGGCGTCGTGAACCAGACGCTCTACTTCCGCGGCGGTAACTCCAGCTCCGAACTCATCGCGGTTGTCCTCATGCGCGACGGCGTCCCGATGCGGTATTTCCCCATTGGGGCCAAAGGCGACGTGCACGTCCCGCTGCGGGTTGTGGAAGATATCGAGGGCGGCTCGATGATCGAGTTGTTCATCGCAGCGCCGGCCGGCGTCCGCGGTTCCGTGGTGGTGGACCTGGGCATGGTGGAGCACTGATGGCCAGGCGGCTGGTGGTCATCGGCAACGGCATGGCCGGTGCCCGCGCTGTGGAGGAGATCCTGGCCCGCAGTGGCGGAGACGCTTTCGACATCACCATGTTCGGCGATGAGCCGTACGGAAACTACAACCGCATCATGCTCAGCCACGTGCTGTCCGGCGAGGAAAGCGATGCGGACATCTTCCTTAACGCCCTGCCGTGGTATCAGGAAAACAACATCACCCTGCACGCCGGGGTCCGGGTGGATCGCATAGATAAGTACAGCAAACACGTCTTCGCGGCAGATGGCAGGGTGGTTCCCTACGATGTCCTGATCATCGCCACGGGAAGCCACTCATTCCTTCCGCCGATGGATGGCTTGTACACGCCCAGCGGGTCCGTGCGTCACGGGGTCTTCACGTTCCGGACCATGGATGACACCCGCAAGATGGTCCAGTTCGCCCAGCAGGAACATCACCGGCGGGCTCTGGTGATTGGCGGTGGACTGCTGGGGCTGGAGGCGGCCCGCGGCTTGCAGGCCTACGGTCTTGACGTGGCGGTGGTCCACTCCGGCGGTCACCTCATGAATGCGCAATTAGGGCCCGACGGCGGCGCAATACTGCGGCGAAGCGTGCAGGCGCTGGGCATCGAGGTCCATACAGGAAGCCGGACCAGCGCGGTGTTGGGCAAGGACCAGATCACCGGTGTGCGACTTCGCGATGACACAGAGCTGGGCTGCGACATGGTGGTTGTTACAGCCGGTATCCGGCCCAACGTGGATGTGGCGGTGGTGAGTGGACTGGCGGTTGAACGGGCCATCGTGGTGGATGACCACCTGCGCGTCATGGACGAAGAGGACATTTATGCCGTGGGGGAATGCGTTCAACACCGGGGCGAGGTTTATGGGCTCGTTGCTCCTTTGTGGGAGCAGGCCGCTGTTCTGGCAGACCAGATCACCGGCGTGGATCGTTCATCGGTTTACCTTGGATCCCGGACCGCCACCAAACTGAAGGTGGCCGGCGTCGACGTCGCTTCCATGGGCCTGCCGGGCCCGGAACTCGACACGGATGAGCATATTGTTTTCTCGGAACCGAGCCGGGGCGTGTTCAAGTCGATCGTGATCCGGGACAACAAGATGGTGGGCGCTACCCTGCTTGGTGACAGCCGCAAGGTTGCCTACTTGACGCAGGCCTTTGACCAGGGATTGCCGCTGCCGGAGGAGCGGCTCTCGCTGATGTTCGATCTCGGTTCGCCTGCAGAGGAGGAGGGCGTGGCAGAACTGGCTGACTCGGCGCAGGTCTGCAACTGCAACGGAGTCTCCAAAGGGGCACTTGTCTCGGCCGTGCAGGGTGGGTGCCGTTCGGTACCGGCCGCCATGGATGCCACCCGTGCAGGCAAGGGGTGTGGTGCATGCAAATTGCTGGTCACGCAGGTGGTGGAGTGGGCCGCCGATGGTGCCGTGGAAGATGACCCCGCAGCCAGCTACTACGTCCCAGGAATCCCGTTGGACAAGCCCGCGTTGATGTCCCGGATCCGGGAGCTTGGGCTGCGCTCGGTTTCGCAGGTCTTCGCGGCCCTGGCGCCGGACAGCGTGGAGGACGCCAAATCCAAGATGGGCCTGGCCTCGCTCATGAAGATGATGCTGGCGGAGAAGTACATTGACGAGCGCGACGCCCGCTTCATCAATGACCGCGTGCATGCGAACATCCAGCGCGATGGCACGTTCTCCGTGGTACCCCAGATGAAGGGTGGGGTGACCTCCGTGCAGCAGCTCCGGAGGATCGCCGACGTCGCGGAGAAGCATAAAATTCCCATGATCAAGCTGACCGGTGGTCAACGCATTGACCTCCTGGGCGTTGCCAAGGAAGACCTCCCCACAGTCTGGGCTGACCTGGACATGCCGTCCGGCTATGCCTATGGCAAGAGCTTCCGCACGGTAAAGACCTGTGTGGGGAAGGATTACTGCCGTTTTGGGACGGGTGATTCCACTGGTTTGGGCATTTCGATTGAGTCCCGCTTCCAAGGAATTGAGTCGCCGGCAAAACTGAAGCTCGCAGTTTCCGGGTGTCCGCGGAACTGTGCGGAGTCTTTGGTCAAGGACGTTGGCGTGGTGGCCGTGGAGGGTGGCCGCTGGGAAATCTACATCGGGGGAGCTGCCGGCGCCCACATCCGGAAGGGGGACTTGCTGGTCGCAGTGGATACGCCTGAGGAAGTCACACTGCTGGCGGGCCGTTTCATGCAGTACTACCGGGAAAACGCGAACTGGCTGGAACGGACATACGCGTTTGTTCCCCGGGTAGGGATTGAACGTATTCGCAGCGTCATCCTGGATGACTCCGAGGGCATCGCTGCCCGCTTGGATGCGGCGATGCAGGAGTCCGTGGACAACTACGTTGATCCGTGGAGTGAGCGCGATGATCCACCCACCCCTGGCCAATTCCGGACCTCGCTGCCCTTGACGGTGCTCCCGCAGGTGCCGGTCCGATGAAGATTTCACACGTCGTAGGTCCGGTGGACCAAATTCCGTTCGGCGAAGGCAGGGCGTTCGGGATCGACGGCGAGCAGGTTGCGGTCTTCCGGCTTCGGGACGGGAGCCTGCGGGCTGTCTCTGCGGTGTGCCCCCACAAAGGAGGCCCCATCGCGGACGGAACCATCGATCAGCGCGTGGTGATGTGCCTGCTCCACCAGCACTCGTTTGAGCTGGAAACCGGGTGTTCCACCACGGGAGCCAAGCCCCTGAAGACCTACGAAGTCTTCGCAGATGAGGGGCAAAACATCGTCGTCATTCCTTGAAGCAACCCGGGGTCACTTACGGCCCATCTGAGCGGCCAACATGGGCCGTAAGTGACCCCGCGTTGCTGTATTCAGGACGGGTGCTGTTGCCTGCGTCACGGGCATTCCCGTTAATCACGTAAGATAGACGGGTTGCGCGAACCTTCGGCGTTCTGCGTTCTTTGTCACACTTCGGGGTCCTCCAGCGAGGAAAGCTCGAATTTTGTGTGGCAAAGGTGCCCATGTTCCGGCATGAGCGTAAACACCTACAGCAATACCCCAACCCACAAGGAACAGCTGTGCCGCAAAGTACCCCCACAGATCTCCAGAACCCCACGGCCACACCCACCGCCGTCGGTTCCACCCTCAGCGCTGAGGGTTACCAGAAGACCCTGAGCCGGCGCCACGTCACCATGATCGCCATGGGTGGCGCAATCGGCGTCGGCCTGTTCATGGGCGCCGGCGGCCGCTTGGCCTCCACCGGTCCGGCCCTGATCTTCTCCTACGCAATCGCCGGCGTCATCGCTTACCTGCTGATGCGCGCGCTCGGTGAACTCATCATGTACCGCCAGACCTCGGGCTCGTTCGTGAGCTACGCCGGGGAGATGTTCGGCAAGAAAGGCGCCTTCCTTTCAGGTTGGATGTACTTCATCAACTGGGCCATGACAGGCATTGCCGAGCTCATCGCGATCGGCCTGTACTTCCAGTTCTTCTTCCCCAACGTTCCTGTTGAACTTTCCGCCATTGCAGCGCTGGTGCTGCTCGTGGCCGTGAATCTGTTCAGCGTCAAGGCGTTCGGCGAGTTCGAATTCTGGGCCTCCTGCCTCAAGGTCGCAGCCATCCTGATCTTCCTTGCAGTTGGCACCTTCATGGTTGTCACCAACGCGCAGGTAGGCACCGGCCACGCCTCGGTGGGCAACCTGTTCCACGAAGACGGCGGCATGTTCCCCAAGGGCGGCCTGGTCATGATCCTGGTCCTCAACGCCGTGATCTTCGCCTACAACGCAATCGAACTCGTTGGTATTACCGCTGGTGAGATGGAGAACCCGGAACGCGAAGTTCCCAAGGCGATCCGCGCCGTCGTGATCCGCATTATTGTCTTCTATGTCGGTTCCGTGATGCTGCTTGCGATGTTGCTGCCGTCGGACCAGTACAAGGCGGGCACCTCGCCGTTCGTAACCGTGTTTGGCCAGATGGGCCTCGGTTGGATGGGCGACGTCATGAACATGATCGTCATCACCGCCGCACTGTCCTCGTGCAACTCGGGCCTGTACTCGATCGGCCGCATCTTCCGGACCATGGCCAACAACGGACACGCCCCGCAGTGGCTCACCAAAATGTCCTCCCGCCACGTGCCGTACGCGGCCATCCTGGCGATCGGCGGTGTGTACCTGGCGGGTATCCTGCTCAACATCTGGCTGGGTGGCTCCCACGCGTTCGACCTCGCGCTGAACACGGCCTCCATCGGTGTGATCTTCACCTGGGGTTTCCATCTTCGCGAGCCAGATTGCCCTGCGGAAGAAGCGCGGCAACGTCTCCAGCCTGCCGATGCCCGGTTCGCCGTGGACCAGCTGGCTTGGCCTCGTTGCCTTGCTGGCCATCACCGTACTGATCGGCTTCGACACCATGACCGATAAGGCAACCGGCGAGGTCTTCCTGCTGGGTCTCTGGACCCTGGCGACCATCCCGTTCTTCGCCCTGGTCCTGTGGCTTGGCTGGCAGAAGGTCAAGAACAACGAGCCCAAGAGCGAGCTGTTCAGCTAAGGCTCTCTTACCAACGCTCGACGGCGGGTGCCTCCTTTCCGGGGGCACCCGCCGTTCGCGTGTCCCCGACCAACCGCCGGCTGAGAACAACCACTAATGCCAGTCAGTTGGGAGTGTCAGTGCCCCGGTCTAGGCTCGATGTATGGATCACACCACCACCCTGACGCAGCACATCAACGCCAGCCCGGAGAAAGTTTGGGCGGTCCTCTCGGACATTCCGGGCTCGGCCGGCACCCTTTCGGGCATCAACGCAATCCAGATGCTCAGTGAGGGTCCGTATGGGGAAGGCACCCGCTGGAAGGAAACCCGCACCATGATGGGCCGGCAGGAAACCGTGGAGATGTGGGTGTCGGAGACGGACCCGCCACGCAGCACCACAGTCAAAGCACTTCAGGGCGGCGCCGATTACACCACCCGCTTCAACCTGGCAGGGCGCGACGGCGGCACTGACCTCACGCTGACATTCGGCGTCGAGGTCCTTAAACCCACGCTCGTGAGCAAGGTCGCCATGGCCTTGTTCGGGAAGATAGGCATGAGTATTACCCGAAAGGCCCTCAGCAAGGACCTCGCCGAGATCGCTGCAAAGGCGGAATCCCTCTGATGGCGGCTGCAAAGGTGGCGGCCCCCAAGATCTCACCGGTGCGGTTGGAAGAACTGCGCGACGACGACGCCCCGGACTTCCAGCGTGGCGAACGGTATGACGGCATCAGGTTTACCCGCGTGTCTGCCGATGCGGAGGAACTGAGCGGTGCTGACTTCATCGAGTGTGAGTTCACGGGAGTCTCGTTCAACGAGGTCCAGTTGCGTGGCGCCACGTTCCGGGAGTGCATACTTGCGGAGCCGTATGCGCCCGTGTTCACTGCAGCACGGACTTCCTGGCAGGACGTGGAGATCAGCAATCCGAGGTGGGGGTCAGCCGAGCTGTACGAGGGCACGTGGCGTTCGGTGCGGATCGAGGGCGGCAAGCTGGACTACGTGAACTTGCGCGGTTCCAAGTTGATGGATGTCCAGATTTCCGACTGCATCATCAACGAGCTCGATCTGGGCGGCTGCACCGGTACCCGGGTGTCGTTGAAGAACTGCACCATCGGCACCCTGGACGTCACAGGTGCCAAGCTCAAGGACGTGGACCTGCGGAGCTCGGAATTCCGGGGGATCAACGGTTTGGCCGGGCTTGCCGGAGTTGTTATTGACGATTACCAGTTGAGTCTGATGGCCCCGTTGCTGGCTGGTCATTTGGGCATCCGGGTGGTCTGAGGCCCTGGCTGGGCTGCGGGGGAGATGACTTCATCTGTTGACCCGGACGGCAGGCCGTGTAATCTTTATAGAACGAACGGTCGGTATATTATTCCGTGCCGGTCCCTTTCACTTCGCGAAGGATGTTCTCATGGTCGAGGCTTTTCTTGTTGGCGGCGCACGGACGCCGGTTGGTCGTTACGGCG